>CAYRLD010000230.1:0-4644 GCA_964424925.1 uncultured Planctomycetales bacterium | reverse complement strand
GATACCTGCCTTCTCATCGATGCCGGCCTTCATACAGAAGAAGCGAAGCAAGCTCTCCTTTCGGGACTGGCAAAATCGGGTGTTGCGTTAAAAGATATTGAAGCGGCCCTCGTTACCCACGGCCATGTGGATCACTTTGGCCTAGCTCATTGGCTTCGGGAAGAAGCGGATTGCCGGATTTATGGACATGAAGATGAGCAGGAGTACATCGAATCTTTCCCGGGCCTCCATAGGAAGGTGCTTGATCAATTTCGACATGTTTCGGATCTCAACGGGTACCCCGAAGAAGAATACAGGGAAACCGTTCGGGAATATGCCGGGTCTCAAGAGTTGGCCCAAGCAGCCATAATTGATTCCCCTCTCAAAGATAGAGAGAAAATACTTTTTGGCGATATTGCCCTACAAGCGCTCCATACACCGGGACATACAGGAGGGTCGGTCTGTTACCGCTTTCAGGAAGATCTCTTCTGCGGGGATACCATTCTCGAACAAATCACTCCGATTACCTTTTTCAAAGGCGCCCGCAAAAAGACCGGCCCGGGACACTACCGGCGATCCCTGGAAACGCTCGGGAAATTAGACGTACGGAAAGCGTATCCAGGACATCAAAACGCTTTTACCCATTTTGAAGAGGTCCTTCGCCAGATCAACCGGCACCAGGAAATCCGCAAAGAACGGATCCTAAAAGCGCTCGATCGCCCTCAAAATGCCTTCGAAACGGCACGTAAAGCGTTTCCGTCGAAAGCGTTCGGAGACCGCTGGCTCGCCTTTGCCCAGACCGTAGGGCTTCTTGAAGATCTGCTCGACGATGGGAAAGTCGTCCGTCTGGAGGACACCCCTATCCAGTATAAAAGAGCCTGAACGGGGGTTGAACTCCCTCTCACTCTCCGGTATCATTTGACGCACCGCGTCAACCATCAAACACAGGGAGATTTATGGGCTACATTTACAAAACAGGAGTCGTAGGCGCCGGAACCATGGGATCCGGAATCGCCCAACTTCTCACCTACGCAAACCTTCCGGTTGTCTTAAAAGAAGAGAACGAAGAAGCTCTCGAAAAAGGGGTGTCCCGAATCCGAAAGACCTATCAGAAACGGGTCGAAAAGGGAAAAATGACTCCTCAGGAACTCGATATAAAAATGGCACTTCTCCACCCAACTACCACGTACGACGCTTTTCACGACGTAGACCTCGTTATCGAAGCGGTTCCTGAAAGGGCGGACTTAAAACGGGATGTGTTTACAAAACTAGACCAAGTTTGCCCCCCCTCTTCGATCTTGACCTCCAATACGAGCAGCCTCTCCATACAAGACCTCGCTCAAGCGACACGCCGCCCCGAAAAGGTAGCGGGCCTCCACTTTTTTCATCCGGTCCGCGCTATGAAACTGGTCGAAGTGATTCCAGCAAAATCGACCGCCCCCGATACCATGGACAGCTGTATTGGTCTGGTCGAAACGCTCCGTAAAATTCCGATCCGCGTTTCTGATGGAACGGGGTTCCTCGTAAACCGACTTCTCATGCCCTACATTTCAGAAGCCGCCATTGCACTCGAAGAAGGAGCAGCACGAGCACCCGATATTGAGCAAGCCTTAACTGAATTTGGAATGCCCATGGGTCCCTTTTTTCTCGCGGACAACCTGGGACTCGATATTTGCCGGGATGTGGCACACTCGTTTGAGTCCGCCTACGGGGAAAGAGCACAAGCTCCCAAAGTATTCTCCCTTCTGTGTGACAAAGAGAGGTTGGGAATGAAAGCGGGGGCCGGTTTTTATAGTTATGGCGATGCGCCCGATATTCTTTCCGAGTTGGTCATCGATAAAAAAGAATCCGGTTTTTCGGCCGAAAGAGTCGTCTTGCGAATGATCAACGAAGCGATCCACTGTCTGGAAGAAAGAGTCGCTTCGGCCACCGATATCGATATGGCCATGGTTGCCGGAGCCGGTTTTCCGATCGATCGAGGAGGGCTTCTTCACCATGCAGATCGAGTAGGTCTCGATACGATTTTGGAAGGGTTGAAGAAATTAGAATCTGAATTGGGAGTTCGTTTTCGGCCGAGCTCCTTACTTCAACGGAAAGTACAAGCAGGACATATAGGGGTTACAGCAAAAAGAGGTTTCTTTGACTACACTTAAAACATCATCCAGAGAAGGTCTTCTCAACGAACTGGCCCAACAGGGCTCGCGAGCCGCCGCGCAGTTTCGAAACTTTTCTCAGGAACAAGTCGACCAGATCACCCGCTCTATGGTGATCGCCGGGATCAAGCATGCCCGCGAACTCGCCAAAATGGCTCGAGAAGAGACCACGATCGGGGTGGTCGAAGACAAAGTCCTGAAAAATATGGTCGCGTGTGAATTCGTCTGGGATTCGATCAAAGATCAGAAAACAGTCGGGATCATTCGGGAAGATCCAGAACATAATTTGATGGAAGCGGCAGAACCGATCGGCCTCATTCTCAGCCTCACTCCGATCACAAACCCGACCTCCACAGTCCTCTTTAAATGCATCCTCGCCGCCAAAACGGGAAACTGCCTGATTCTCTCGCCCCACTCAAAAGCTTCCCGATGTTCTAACGAAGCCGCTCGCATCATGTACGAAGCGGGACGGAAAGCGGGAGCCCCGGAAGATTTCATCTCTTGGGTAGAGGAACCCTCAAGAGATGATTCTCTTTTCCTCATGAAGCACCCCCTCGTCCAATTGATCGACGCCACAGGAGGACGAAGTATGGTTAAAGTGGCTTACTCCAGTGGGAAACCGGCTCTGGGTGTCGGAAGTGGAAATACCGCTACCTACCTTCATAAATCGGGGGATATCGACATGGCGGTGGTCGATATCATGACCTCCAAAACCTTCGACAACGGAGTCATCTGCGCCAGTGAAGGAACGGTCCTTATCGATGATGAAATTTATGAAAAAGCGATGGCCAAATTCCAGTCGCTCGGAGCCTACGTTCTGTCCCCGGCACAACGGGATCATTTGGAGGCGACCCTCATTAACCCAGAAAGCTGCACCATGCACCCAATGGCGGTCGGCCGGACCGCAAACGAAATTGCGGGATATATCGGTTTGGACATTCCCGAAAAGACAAATCTCCTTCTTGTTGAACTCGATGGCGTCGGACGAGAACATCCCCTTTCTGCCGAAAAACTCTGTCCGATTCTCGGTATCCATCGCATTCAAACCGAAGAAGAAGCGGTTCTGAAGGCGAAGGCGATCAACGAATTTGGTGGCACCGGCCATACGGCGAGTATTTTCTGCGAAGAAGATCATCTCGTGCGCACCTTCTCCACCGCCATCAACGCCGGACGAATTATCGTCAACTCTCCCTCTTCCGTAGGAGCAATGGGGGGAGTGTACAACGACCTTATCCCTACCTTCTCTTTCGGATGTGGTACCGGGGGAGGAAACAGTGTGATGGATAACGTCAACCTGAGTCACTACATCAATGTGAAGAAAATAGCGAAGAGAACCCCTACCCAACAGTGGTTCCGAATCCCCTCCATGATCTTCTTTAATCGATATTCACTCGAAAACCTGCGACAGATCGAAAGTGAAACAACGGTCATCGCCTGTTCCCAAGGAGCTGTAAAACGGGGGGTGGTTGAGAAGATCCAGAAACATCTCAAAGCACGGGTATACACCTTCGCGGCACTTGATGAAGACCCTACGATAGAAACGGTAAAGCAAGGGGTCGCCTTTCTCGAAAAACATAAACCGGATACGGTGATCGGCGTAGGGGGAGGAAGCGTTCTCGATGCGGTAAAAGTTATGCGCATGCTCGCTCTTTCGGATGTCGAGATCGAAGATCTCGATTGCCCCTTTCTCGACTTCCGAAAACGAATTGTCGAATATCCGAAAATCGATACGTCGAAAATGAAATTAATCGCGATTCCGACCACGTCGGGAACCGGAAGCGAAGTTTCTCCCTTCTCCGTCATCAACTTCCCCGATCGAAAAGTTTCCCTCATTGATGACTGTCTCGTCCCCGATGCAGCCGTTCTCGATCCGGAATTAACCGTTGATCTTCCTGCCCATTTGACCGCAGCAACAGGAATGGACGCCTTAACCCATGCGATGGAAGCGGGCCTCTCCATTTACGCGACCGAATACACCGATGCTCTCGCCTTCCAAGCAACGCGAATGATTCTGCACCATCTCCCCCGGGCGGTGGAGAAAGGGTCGGACCTCGATGCACGAACCAACATGCAGAATGCATCTAATATTGCAGGCCTGGCCTTCTCGAATGCGAGTGTGGGGCTGACACACGCCCTCTCTCATGCAGCAGGGGCTCTATTCAAAGTTTCCCACGGAGCGTTGAATGGCATCTTCCTTTCGGCGGTGTTGCGGTTTAATGCTGGGGTGCCGACAAAAATGACCCCCAATCCAAACGTTAAAGACTATCTCGCACCGAAGAAAATCCAGCTTCTCTGTGACTTGGTTGGACTGAAAGATCTCGACGCTCTTATCGAGCGGATCGAAGAAGTGAAAAGGAAATGCCAACTCCCCCGGACCCTATCCGAAGCGGGTATTTCCCCAGAGGAATTCCAAAGCAATCTCGACCGCCTCGTTGACCTCGCTTTCCAGGATCCGTCGGTGGTCTCCAATCCCCGACGCCCTTTACTATCTGAAATCAGAAACCTCTTTGAG
>CAYRLD010000229.1:0-4653 GCA_964424925.1 uncultured Planctomycetales bacterium | reverse complement strand
TGCGGAGTCCCCCCCCCCATCGCTTGAATGAGAGGCCCCCCAATATGACGAAGGCCTTCCAAAAGAACAAAAGACCCCCCAAAAGGAAGAATAAAGAAGCGCGTTAAGAACCGACCTACGGAGGTTCCAAAAAAAAGAGAACTAAACCGTTGCAACCACCGAAGATAGATCTCCCCACTTTCATAAACCCCTTCCAATGGATTACGAAAGGCATGATCTAATCGTAATAAGGGGTCCCCTTGGATAAATTCCAAAGGGTCGGACAAGTTTCCCAAACGAGCCTGATTCCTCGCGATGGCATCTCGAAGTTCCCCAAAAGTGAAAAACCCTTTTTGGATTATGGAATCGAGTAATTCTTCGATCATTTTATCTACGGCAACAGAAGCAACGACTCCCCCATAGGAAAGCCCCGAAGAGGAAACGATCGATTTGATTTGAGGTCGTAAATCATCTCGAACTTTTCTTTTCAAATGGTCTAAAGAACGTTCCAACACGGTTCGGATATTTACCGGCAGTTTTCTTTTTGCCGCTTTTTGGAAATGTTTCAGCGGCAGAACTTCTTTTAGCGCAGGCAAGGGGCGGCGAATAGGAACATTTCCGAATTGAAGAAGCGCTTCTACGATATCAACCTTATGTGGGGGATCTGCATGATCTATTAGTGCATTTTGCAGGTCATATAAAACCCGGGATTCGATTGAAATTCGACCGCCCTTCCCTGTTTGCAATAGGGACTGGATCGTATTTTCCCATTCTGTAGATTCGATCGTTGTCAACTCGGATAAATCTTCCGCGAAGGAGGCGATTTCAATACCGGGCGAATCTCCCGCTTTGGTCATCGCAAGTGCCGCTCTCACCCGGTTCCCACGTTGTTTCGCTTCTTCTGCTTTTCTTCGAAATGTTTCTGTTTTTTCTGAGGACGGAGACAGCGGAATTTCATGAGATTTAGTTTCTGGGTCGGGATCGATCGTTGGCTCCGGAGATCTATTTGCTCCTTCTGGGCGGGTCATCTCATAAACAGATTCGCAATTGATGTCCCGGCAGGCCAATTGATATATCTCATCGATTCTTTGGGCAATTCCGGGAAAATAGGATTCCAATCGATGGGGTGAGAAAAACTTCAACTCTAACCAAGTCGAAAGAAATTCCCCGTAGGTTTCGGGTTCTCGAAGAATGGGGGTTCTTGTTGGAAGGAGAATTTCTTCTTTCCGTAGTATGGTTCTAATTTCATCAAATTCTACCTGGCCAATCTGATGGATCCGTTCTCGAACCGCCTGTGGGCTTAATTTGGTCTTTCGGAAAAGAAGATGGATTTGTTCATGGAATAAATATCTCCACAGCTGTTCGAGAGAAGCTTCCCCTTCTTCAGGAAGGGTGATCAAAAATATATTGTCCCGAAAAGGGGCTGTGGTGGCAGGATCAGATTGGATTAATTTTTTGAGGAGCGGTTTTCGTACCTGGTACGATCGAGAGTGAGGAACGTATCCTCCATACCGCGGGATTCTTCGATGACGCCGAATAACACGACGCATCACGCGTTCCTGTACAAAGAGGACGGTCACTCCAAGAGTGGCCGCCACATTTTCGGCAGCGGTTCTGATTTTATCGAGGGGCATATCCACGGGCGATATAATAGCCCGCTCTACCGGAAGTGACTACTTTCCCTTCCGCCGTTTTCCACCTGAATCGGTGACGGGGATTTCAGTTTCCCAATGGACACCTTCTTTTCTTCCTTGCTGGATATGTCTTCGGGTGTTCTTCTCTTGGGCGTCATGAATCCCAATGGCTTTTTGCATCGCTTTTTTAAGGGTATCCTTTTTCGTGTTTTCGGGAAGGGAAATTAAGGTTTTCCCATCCACGCCAAACTTCCCTGGTTGGACGATGTAGTAACCCGCTTTCCCCTTGAATCCGGAGATTTCCTTTAGATCTTCGGATCGAGTCGATTGTGAATACATAAAATGCCCAATGAAATCCTCATCTCAAGCAAGGGGTAGAATCATTTTTTCCATTTTCCCAAATGCACTTTTCTTCGGATTGAATAAAATGACTAAAGGGCGTAAATCGCAAGATGCGACATTTAAGCCGAGACGAACATCCTCAAGGAACGGGAGGGATGTGATCTCCTTTTTAGGCTTATACTTGCTTGAGGTTATAATCATAAAGGAGGCCATATCTTTCGAATCCCGAAAAACCATTTTTGGCGACCGTCCCGATCGACATAGTTTTGTTTTCCCGTCAGGGCTGAAAATACAAAATACGGTATTTTCTAATTGCCCCGACCGTCCCCGGAAATAGGACGCGAGAACTTTGGCCTCTTCAGCATTTTCATACGTCTGAGGTCGAATGCAGATGAATTCCCGGGAGGCTTCGATTACTTTTTGTTGAGACAAGAAACTCTTGTCGGTTTCCTGATAACCGGGTCACCAGACACCGGGAATATTACTACATTGAGGAGCGGCAGACATGAGAAGGATCGGTCGCCCGGTTTTCTTCGCTTCCTCCAATCCCCCATCCAAGGTTCCATACCATTGAATCCCCGCTTCGGGATCGGTTTCGCATGCCATAGTGGAGTGTGGAATCCATAGTATCAGAGCTAAGATTGCCATAACCGATGATTTCATCATTCGTTCTCCCTTCCCCCTATAACACCTTGCCCCCCGGTTCTGTTTCGAATGAAAACGGGATTCATGAGGATCTATTGTTTTCAAAATCAGGTGGATTTGATTTTGCGGACAATGGAGGCCGCCAAACCGGGGAACCATCGTTTGATATAGATCGCCAGGATTTCTTTTCCCCCGATATAGACTTCCCGCTTTTTCCGGGCGATTGCTTTTACCGATTTGCGGGCGCATTTTTTCACCGACATTCCGTTTTCCTGAGCCTGATCCATGATCTTGTATTGAGATCCATCGGCTGTTAATGCAGAGGTAGAGATTGGGGTTTGAATAAATCCGGGGCAAATCATCGTAACTGTAATTCCGTGATCATGAACCTCGGCTCGTAAAGCATCGAAATATCCCTGCAAAGCATGTTTGCTTGCCGCATATGCGCTTCTGAGCGGGGTACCGACAAATCCGGTAACACTCGATACAACAGCGATTTGACCTTCTTTTCTTTCGATCATCAAAGGTAGGATTTCTTTGGTGAGGGCAATGATACTGAAAAAATTAACTTCCATGATTTTACGATCAACCGAAAGATCTGTTTCGGCGGAAAGAGACCTTTGACTGATCCCTGCGTTATGAACAAGGATATCAATCGATCCAAAAACTTCCCGGGCTTGCCTTCTCTTATGGGGGATGAGGTCTATTTCGGTCATATCCATGGGGAGAACAAATACATCTCTTGGATTGGTGCATTTGTTCCTCACTTCCGCCAATCGATCTTCTCTTCGAGCGGACAGGATTAATTTGGCTCCCATTTTTGAGAATTCATACGCCATCGCCTCCCCAATCCCGGAAGACGCTCCTGTAATCCAAACAACTTTGTTTTGAAATCGCATATCGAGCCTATGGTAGAGATTCAGGTTGGTCCTGTCACCAATAAGACAAATGTAGAAAATATCCTTCAAATGTGAACCCTTTGTCTTGGGGATTCGGCACTAAAGTACGGGTTCGATATTCTATCGATGTTTCTGTAAAAGTTTAAAAACCAACATGTTAGGTGTATTTAGCCATATCAGTTCAAATTGGCATTCGATTTGCTTTATTACCAAAAGCGAAGGGAAAGGACTGGGGAGTCACATCTTTCCCTCTATTTCGCATTATCTGGTGGATAGAACGAAAAAGGGGTTTCCTATGGGGATACGCTCTACCGTAGCGATCATTGCTCTGTTTTTGCTCGGATTTTCTCTCCCGGTTCATGCATATGGTCCGGTTGCTCATGCGGAACATTGCAAAACGGCGAAAGAACACCTTCCGCAACCGTACAAATCGATCGTGAACAATTTTCCGGGTTTATTCATTGCGGGTTCGGAATTTCCGGATTCTTTTCATTCCACCTATCCCAATTTTCTCGCGTCTTATCTCATCAAACATGGTCTGGATCCGGCCACTCGGCCCGTAGTCAATACCGGATTGCATAATCCTTATTTCGCGAAGGCTCTTCTGGAGCATGCCATGGCGAATCAGCAGGATGAGGTCGCTTCTTTCGCTCTTGGATGGGTGAGCCATTTGATGGCCGACATGGTTTCACAAGGAACCTATCCCGCCATGAAATTGAGTAAGAATCGCTTCCCCTTCGTGGAATATGCGGAGGATCTTTGCGAATTAATGCTCGATGCTCACCTCTACAATAAAGAACGAGGCGAAGAAATTATTTCTGGAATGGACGCACTTCTTACTCTTGAAGCGACTTCAACCGAATCACCGCTTCACGTTCTGGTTACGGTCATGAATTCGTATTACAGCATCTCTTTAAGCCATACTGATTTGTTGGCTAATGTTCAATTTTATAGAGATGCCCTGAATCTTACGCTTTGTGAAAAATACAACCGGGCGAAAATTGCCCTGACCGTATACAACATCGCGGCTTTCACCGCGGATATGTTTTTGTACGGGGCGTATCCCAACTATCTGAAACCATCCTCCTATAAAGATTTTTTGAAGGATGGGTATGATGACCTCGCCAATGATGCACTCATCTCTGTGATCACCC
>CAYRLD010000228.1:0-4657 GCA_964424925.1 uncultured Planctomycetales bacterium | reverse complement strand
ACGCCGCGTGGCATCTCATTGGGGCCAATGCATTTGATGTGGCACACTTGCACCATGTTCATGGAAGACAACCCCTGGTCGAACCCAAAATAGAACATCCACATCCTTTTGCCGCGCAGATTGTTCACCAATACCGAATATCAGGAGTCTTGTGGCAAGACCGTCTTATCAAAAAAGTGTACGGGGAAAAAGGAAGCCTCGATTTTACGAGTTGGGGAGGAACCCTCTGTTTGGCAACCACCACATTCGGAAAAATGAAAAATCAGATGTTGATCTCCAGCCAATCCACATCAAAAAACCGGAGCGTGACCGATATACTTGTCTTGGGGAATACTCCCTGGAGGCTTCCGCTTCGAAGAATCTTCACCCGACTCTTCTTCAAACAAGAAGCAGACTCCCTCCAAAATGTTCGCTATAACCCAAAAACATTGGCCGAAACCGACCAAATCCTGGCCCAATATATGACGTGGCTTTCAAGCCTCTGATAAATTGGACGACACCACCCGCGAAGAGGTATTCTGATTAAGTGAAGAAGCCTGTCCATTTTCCACCTAAAGATATTCCGCTGAGAAATGATGTTCGAACGCTCGGAGCCATACTTGGCGACGTCCTCAAAGATCAGGGAACCAATGACCTCTACGAAAAGGTCGAAGCTGCGCGCCTCGTTTCCCGATTAAGGAGGGAAGGGGATCCAAATGCGGGAGACCGTCTGGTGGATCAACTAACCACTCTCGATTCCCAGACGGCAGGGGAACTTGTAAGAGCCTTCTCGGCATATTTTGGACTGGTCAATATCGCCGAACGAGTCCACCGGGTTCGAAGGCGCCATACACGGGTCCTCAAAGAGAAAGGGCTTCAGCCAGGGAATTTCCTCTCCGTATTTTCCTCTTTGAAGGAATCGGGAGTCTCCTACGAAGAATTGATTCATTCCCTCGAACAGGTCCGAATCGAATCTATCTTTACGGCCCATCCCACGGAATCAATCCGACCCGTTCTTCTATCGAAAGAACGAAAAATCGCAAACATGTTAATCGAAGGGCCGGAGAGAGAAGGTCATGTACCGGAACCCTTTTTGAATCAACTTCGAGAAGAGATTTCGATCACCTGGCAAACCACAGAACAGCTCCCTTCCGCTCCGCGCGTGGTGGAAGAAGCGGAATATGTCATTCTTTCGATAGCAGATGTCGTGGTCGACATGGTTCCTGAATTTTATGAATCCATCGCGGAAGCGTTGCAATCGGTCTTCGGGAAAGGGCGAGAAGAGGATCTTCCCCCCGGCCTACTCCGATTTGGATCCTGGGTTGGGGGAGATATGGATGGGAACCCGAACGTAGGTCCCGACACCATTCGATCCGTTTTACGTCGGCAAAGGGAAGTTATTCTGAACCGATACCTGGGAGAGATAAAATCACTCGAAGAGAGACTTTCGCATTCGGAAGGAAGATCCAGTTTTTCTCCTGGAATCATAGACCGAGTTCACTACTACCAAGAACAATACCCCGACATTTTCGCTTCGATTCCGGATCGATTTCACCACATGCCGTATCGCCTAATGATGACCTATATGGCCCATCGACTTCGTTCCGATAATTACAAAGGCCCCTCAGAATTTGTGGGCGACATCCACCTCCTCTCCGAAAGTCTGGAAGGGAATGCCGGATATCGCCAAATACGCCGATTCCTTCGTCAGGCGGAAACCTTTGGATTTCATCTGGCGACCCTCGACATACGGCAGGACTCTTCGGTTCATGAGGAGGCCTTAAATAATCCTGAATCGGCCTCATCCAAAAGAACGGTAGAAGTATTTCGAACCATACAATGGGCCCAACAACAATACGGACCGGACGTCATCGGGCCGTATATCATCAGTATGACTCGAAAAATAGAAGATGTCCTTTCCGTTCTCACGCTTGCACAATCTGCGGGAATGAAAGAACCGGTTCCGATCGATATCGCCCCGTTATTTGAAACAGTGGGAGATCTGGAACAGGCCCCCATTACGATGAAGCAACTCTTTGAGGACGAATCGTATTACCACCATCTCCAAACACGGGGAGGTCGGCAAATTGTCATGCTTGGATATTCGGATTCGAGCAAAGATGGGGGCGTTGCCGCTTCCCGATGGAATCTCTTCCGAGCACAAGAAAAATTGAGCCGGCTTTCGGTTCCGATCACCTTTTTTCATGGTAGAGGAGGAACCGTAAGTCGTGGAGGAGGAAAGCCACGAGAAGCCATCCTGGCAAGCCCTCCCCAGAGTGTGACCGGAAGAATTCGACTAACCGAACAAGGGGAGATCATTCATGCAAAGTATGGTCTTCGCGATCTCGCACTACGAACTACGGAACTCATGGGAGGAGCCGTTGTAAAAATGATGCTCGGAGGGGGGCCATCCTATCACGCGCATCCCGAGTGGGCAGAGAGGATGGAATCCATTTGCTCTGAAGCAAAATCCACTTTTCAAAACCTTGTTTATGGCGACCCAGATTTTCCAGAATTTTTCCGGGCGGTGACCCCGATCGATGTTATCGAACGACTGAGAATCGGATCGAGACCTCCCTCAAGAAAATCAGGAACCGCGATTTCCAATCTGCGTGCGATTCCCTGGGTATTTGCTTGGACACAAAGCCGATTTCTGCTGCCGGGTTGGTATGGAACGGGAACAGCTCTAGAAAAAATGGAAGACAGGGAAGGCCTTCGAATGATGATTCACGAATGGCCTTTCTTTTCCAATCTGATCTCCGACATCGAAATGGTACTCGCCAAAGCGGATATGCCGATTGCTTCCCGGTATGCCGAATTAGCCGGATCGAAGGGAGAGCGACTTTGGAATATGATTCATGAAGAGTTCCAAAGAACAAAAACGCAGGTTTGTCAGATCCGGGAATGCAACGAATTGCTCGATAGAGAACCGGTTCTCCAGAGAACCATCCGGGTTCGGAATCCATATGTAGACCCAATGAGTTTTGTCCAGATCGAACTCCTGAAAAGATGGCGGGAAGGGGGTCGGGAAGATCAGGCTCTGGAAGAGGCGCTCTTTACCACCGTACGGGGAATTGCCCGTGGGCTTCAAAATACGGGTTAAGAAAAGGAGAATCACATGTCCGAACAAGAAATAGTGGGTTGGAAATATGAGGCGGGTCACCTCGACAAGAAAACACTTCACCTCGTTGCGATGGCCACCCATTTGGCCGCCGGAAACGGGTATTGTGCGAAATGGAGAGTAAAACATGCCCGCGAAGCGGGCGCATCCGATGCCGAGATTAAAGAGACGATCGGAATGGCGGTCAGAGCCGGGGCCTCTGTGATCTACCAAGAAGCAATCGATAACTTCCCAGATGATCTAACGCCTCCAAGAAGAAATTAGAAGGCGTCGTCGCGAAGTTTCAAACGATAGTATTCCCACTCTTTCAGTTTTCGCGCGCCCGCTTTCTTATAGAATTTATGTGCCGGCTCATTCCAATCGAGGACACACCATTCCATCCGCCCACATCCTTTTTTCTTGCCGGTTTGAACACATTTTTCAAAGAGAGCTTTCCCGTATCCATGCGCCCGATATTCAGGAAGCACGAAGAGATCTTCTAGATAGAAAGAAGGTCGTGCCAGGAAGGAGCTAAAGGTAAAGAAGTACATGGCATACCCAACCGGTTTTTTCCCCTCCCATGCGAGCATCGCATAAACAGAAGGGTTTTCGGCAAGAAGAGCTTTACGAGTTCTTCGTACGGCCGCCGCATCCGGGCGTGGAAGTTTTTCATAGTCAGCAAGACCGATCATCAATTCCACTAACTGAGGTATCGTTTCTTTCTTCACCTTTGTAATTTTCATTCTATTTCTCTACCCTTTTCCAGATTTCTTGAAAATTATTTCCTTTTTCATTCGAACTCAGAGTAAGCCGCTTTCGATCCAGGCTCCATACAACCTGATTCTCAAACGAAACACCGACCAAAGGTCGATAATTGGAATATCGAACATTCATTTTTATTTTTTTTCCGGTATACAAATAAGACCCGGCATTAGAGTGGTACCTGATTTCCGAAACCTCTACTTTCTCCTGGTATACCCGGCTATATCGTCCTTCCTTGACGATCATCATCCCTTCCCATTTTGGTGCAATCCAATTTTGATTTCCGTTCCGACTCGATACAAGTTCATACACCCCGTCCATTCTATTGACCATCGGTCGATCCTGAATGGCGCTCACGCTGAACAAAGCAACCATCACTAAGGAAAGTCGGTTCATACAATGACCTCCGTCTCTTCAAATTCCCGAACTAGATTTTCAAATTCGGCATAATTCGTAACAAAACTCGCCCGGTTTCTCAGCCTCGATGCGTTGGGGGCGCCTTTGATGAACCAATGAATCACCCTGCGTACTCGAAAATACGCTTTTTCTTCCCCGTAAAATTCGAGGATATAAAATCTCATATTTGTTAAAACGGTTGTATCAGCTATATTTTTTATCTGTTTCATAGTTTCTTTATCAATTTCTAATTTAGGTAAAAATACTTTAATCTCTTTTTCCTTATGTTTAAAGATATATTTATTTTCCATATCAGTATAAATTAGCAAATATTTATATAATAAACTACTATATATGAATATCCTTATTTTTAACAATATTGCAAGAAAAGGTTTAGATTTATTTAAACCGTTATATACT
>CAYRLD010000227.1:0-4663 GCA_964424925.1 uncultured Planctomycetales bacterium | reverse complement strand
TTGAAGAGTTGAAGCTTGCGGCCGCCCGTGCGGATGTCTGTATCATGACAGGGGGACTCGGACCGACCGAAGATGACCAGACCCGGCCTGCGGTGGAAGAGGCCTTCCATCGACCCCTGCAGTTTGACCCAAAACTCTACAAGACGATTCAAGCTCGGTTTCGGAAATATAAGATTAAGATGGCTCCGACCAATCGGCGCCAGGCCTTTCGTCCGAAGGGATCCGTAGCGCTCCCCAATCCGGTCGGATCGGCGCCCGGGTTTCGACTCGCAGCAGATGGACTCCAACTATTCTGTTTGCCTGGACCTTCCCGAGAGATGCAGGGGATGTTTCAGAAGTCGGTTCTGCCGATCCTGGTACGACAGCAGAAGGTAAAGTGGGATTCGTGGGAAGGGTATGCGGTTGGGCTTCCCGAAGCGGACCTAGATTCGATGCTGACAAAGGTGGTAGGGAGGGGTGTTCGGTACGGCTTGACCGTCCATAGGGGGATCGTTACGATCTCGCTCAAATCCAGCGGGTCGGCTCGACAGAAGAGGCTTAAAGCTCTATCCCAAAAGGTGACAAAAGCTCTTGGGCATCATTATCTGGAAAGACCTCTTGCCGAAGAAGTCGCTCATCTCCTCTTCGATCGCGGAAAGACCATTGCCATTGCAGAGAGTTGTACGGGTGGTTTGATCGGGCACAAGTTGACAGATCTTCCCGGGATCTCGGCCACTCTGCTGGAAGCGTCGGTTGTGTATTCGAACCGTTCGAAGGAAAAACGGCTTGGAGTCCCATCGGCCCATCTGAAAAAATATGGCGCGGTCAGTCCGGAAGTGGCCGAATCAATGGCCGAAGGGATCGTACGAGAGACGGGGGCTTCGATCGGCTTGGCGACGACGGGGATTGCGGGTCCTTCGGGGGGAACCGCGAAAAAACCGGTCGGCCTTGTGTATAGTGCGGTCTCCTGTAATGGAATCACCCGGGTCAGTCGACGGGTCTTTCCTGGGGATCGCAGAGAAGTGAAGGAACGCGCGGCGAACTTTGCGCTGAACATGGTTCGACGTGCTCTCGTATAAAAAGAAGGGCGTTGTGGAAGAAAAAAAGTGGGTCTTCACCGAAACCGATCCTAATGCTGCGAATCAACTTTCGCGGATGTTGCAGATCTCTCCGCTTACCGCATCGGTTTTAATTAATCGGGGTGTCTCCGATCTGGAGGAAGCCAAAGTATTTCTCCGCCCCGATCTCAATTCGATTCTGAGCCCTCATCTATTTTCGGACATGGGCAAAGCGGTAGATCGTCTGATCGAAGCGGTTCGGGAAGATCAGAAGATCGGGATTTTGGGGGATTATGATGTCGATGGCACCGCAGGAACGGCGATCCTCGTAAAGTTCTTCCGCTTTCTCGGGAAGGATGCCCTCTATCGAATTCCTCATCGAGTGAAAGATGGATATGGATTGAACGAAAAAGTCGTCCGCGAGTTTGGGGAAGAGGGCGTGCGCGTTCTGATCACCATCGATTGCGGAACGAGTAATATTAAAGAGATCGCGCTGGCGAAAGAGCTTGGAATGGATACGATTGTGGTCGATCACCACGAATCGCCCAAGATTCTTCCTGACGCGGTGGCGATCCTCAATCCGAAACTGGAACAGTCTGGTTATCCTTTCCAGGGGATCTGTTCTACGGGCATCGCTTTTAAGGTTGCTTGGGCGATTTCGGACAAGCTTGCTCCCGATCGTAAAAAGTCTCCCGAATATCAGGCCTTTCTTCTTGATGCGATGGGGTGTGTCGCGATGGGAACGATTGCGGATGTTTGCCCTTTGATCGGAGAGAACCGGATCTTCGTGACCTATGGGCTCGATGCTCTCCGGAACGCGCCGGGAATCGGAATTCGTGCCCTCTTGGAGAAAGCACGTGTCGGCGATAAGCCGATCGATGGATTTGATGTTGGGTTCAAGCTCGCCCCTCGGCTCAATGCCCTTGGGAGAATCGGATCGGCCCAGGATACGGTGGACCTTCTTGTGAGTGAATCGGAAGAGCGTGTCGCCTCCATTATCAAGGGACTCGAAGCGATCAACCGGAAGCGCCGCGCGATCCAATTGGAAATCGAGGAGCAGGCGGTCGAACAGGTCGAGGCGAGCGGATACCAGCATGATCCGGTGATTGTGATCGCCGATGAGCGGTGGCATCTTGGCGTCGTCGGGATTGTGGCCGCTCGTATGGTCGATAAATATTCTCGTCCCGCACTCGTCCTCGCGATTGATGAGGAGGGGAAGGCGAAGGGGTCGGGTCGCTCTCTTCCCGGATTGGAATTGCATGAAGTGCTGATGGCGTGTACCGATCTCTTGATCAAGCACGGGGGGCATGCGATGGCGGCCGGCCTGACGATGGAGGCGAAGAACCTGCGTGCTTTCCGCAAGAAGATGAATAGTGAAGCGCGAAAGTGTCTAAAGGAAGGAGATCTGAAGCCGACCATTGCGATTGATAATGAGGTGGCTCTTGCAGATCTGACGAGTCCGGTTGTAAAAGAGGTGGAACGGTTGGCCCCTTATGGAGAAGGCAATCCGAAGCCGATCCTTTCGGCGATGAATGTTCAGATTCTCGGGGAACCCCGGCTGATGGGAAAGAAGAACGACCATGTCTCTTTCTTTGTCTCCCAGGGAGGGAGCGGGATTCGGGCCGTCGGATTCGGAATGGGGGAACTCTATGACGACCTCCTGAAACACCGAACCTGTTCTCTCGCATTTACGCCCCAGATCAATAACTGGCGGGGGAACGAATCCGTGGAACTGAAATTAGAAGATATTCGCTTTTAAGTTTCTTCCCGCTTCGGCTCCATTCCGCTTGCGAATCCTGTTTTAACGGGGAAGAATTGAGTCATGAGAATGGCGCTCTTCCTTTCGCTCTCCTTTCTCGTCTCCTGTGCACAGGTCTCTACGTCCCGCAATGGATTTGTTCTTGAGGCGGGAGAAAGTCGAACCTTTTCCTATGAAGGCCAGACGGTCCAACATGTGCAAGTAAAGATGGAAAGGGGGAGTGTGGTCCTTCTCTTTCAGTCATCGAAGGGGGAAGAGCGGGTCCGGCTAGGGCGGGGCGGACGTTTCCGATTGCCTCCCAAAAGAGAGGTGACTTCGATCGTCGTGACCGCCGAGAATGCAGCTTCTGGATATATCGAAATTCGCCAATAAGTTGAGGGAAAGATATCGATGAAGATTGGAGCGTTGACCGGTGGGGGCGATTGCCCGGGGCTCAATGCGGTGCTTCGGGCCATCGTGAAGAAGGCCGAGAAAGGGGACGACTCTGTATACGGCATTAAGAATGGATGGGCGGGTTTAATTGAAGGGGTCGTTGAGCCCCTTACCGAGGTCTCCGTTTCCGGAACGCTTCCGAAAGGGGGGACTCTTTTGGGAACGTCCCGGACGAACCCTTATAAGGATGAAGAATCTCTGCAGAAGGTGCACGCGAATTTTAAAAAGTTTGGTCTTGATGCCCTCGTTGCTATTGGGGGGGAAGATACGCTTGGAGTGGCTCGAAGGCTCTTTGAGGAAGGTCTTCCGGTCGTGGGGGTTCCGAAGACGATTGATAATGATCTGGCGGGGACCGATCAGACATTCGGTTTTGATACCGCCGTCAATGTTGTCACCGAAGCGATCGACCGGCTTCATTCCACGGCCGAATCTCATCACCGAATTATGGTGGTCGAGGTTATGGGGAGAAACAGCGGTTGGATTGCAACCACAGCCTCCATCACCGGAGGAGCGGATTACGTTCTGATTCCAGAGAAGCCGTTTGATGTAGAGGAGGTCTGTACTTCTCTTGAGAATCGGAAAAAACGGGGAAAAGACTTCTCCATTGTGGTGGTTGCAGAAGGGGCTGTTGAGAAAAACAAGGCGGAGGTGACCCAGGAGACGGGGTTTGATGAATTTGGCCATGTCCGGCTTGGAGGGATCGGTGCCTATGTGGCGGCCGAGATTGAGAAGAGAACCGGGATTGAGACACGCGTTACTATTCTCGGGCATATCCAGAGGGGGGGGACTCCCTCGGCCTTCGACCGATTGATTGCGACTCGGTATGGTCTCCGAGCGGTTGATCTCGTTCGCGAAAAGAAATTCGGACGGATGGTGAGTCTTCAGGGGTTCCAGATCACCGATGTCGATCTTCCGATCCTTTCTCAGAATCGCAGAACCCTTGATATGAGCCTCTACGACGACGCGTCGGTCTTTTTCAGTTAACCCTCCATTTCCGTTGCATCCGGGGCCTTCCGTGTTAGAATTCGGCCTCTCAATCATTTCCACAGGAGATAATTAGTGGCCAAATACGACTATCGCGGTGCAGTTCATTGCCATTCCACCCATTCGGATGGAACCGGTTCGGTAGAGGAGATCATGGCAGCGGCGAACGACGCCGGCCTCGATTTTGTGATCATGACCGATCATGACACGATGAAGCCGAAGCAGGAGGGCGAAGACAAGTGGCATGGAAGTGCCATGATGATCTGCGGAACCGAAATATCACCCGAAAAGAACCACCTGATCGCCGTCGGGGAAGAAGAACTCAAAGATGTTGAGTCGATGAAGGATCTTCCTCCTCAAGAGGCGATTAACGCGATCAATAAACAGAACTGGCTCACTTTTCTCGCTCATCCCGATCATGAAGGGGTTGAGAAGTTCGATGTTCCTTCCC
>CAYRLD010000226.1:0-4666 GCA_964424925.1 uncultured Planctomycetales bacterium | reverse complement strand
CAGTTCCCCCTTGGAGAAAGACGGTCAAGATGATCGTCAAAAATACGAGAGCTTCGACCTTCGCTCCTTCGGCAGCATATCCCCCTCTGGCGAGAATGAGGGCCGCAAGAGAAGCGACCGATGCGGCAACAATTCCACGAGGCGCGACCCACGAGAGGAATATTTTCTCTTTCAGTGTTGGCGTTGCTTTTCTCGTACAGAAGAAAACACCCAGAGGGCGGATCACCAACATCAGGGCGAGTACGGTAATCAGTCCGGGTGCCCCAAGGCTTTTCATCGCTTCAATACTAAGATTGGCGGAGAGAAGGATGAACAGGACCGAGAGAAGCAGGATGGTCAGTTGTTCCTTGAACTCCCGTAGCGGTCTCTCATACGAACGGATTCCATGTTGGATGGTGAGCCCCGCTGCGACCACCGCCATGATTCCTGACTCATGGAAAAACATTTCTGAAAGTTCATAACACCCCAGAACCGCTGCCATCACGATTAAGTTCTTTAAAGGCTCTGTCACACGGGAGGGGATTTTAACAACGTATCCGAGAAGGAATCCGAACCCACCCCCGACGAGGAGGCCAACTCCGATCCGTTGACCGAAGCCGATCACGCCATCCAGTGTGGCCCCTTCCGGTTGAACCGCGATCCCGAGGCAGACGACGGCGAGAATGGCGCCGATCGGATCGGCTAGGATCCCTTCACTTTCGAGGATCGACTTGATTTCTCTGCGGACACGAAGTCGTTGGACGATCGGGCGAATCACCGTCGGACCGGTAACCGTGACGAGGGCTCCAAACAGAAGGGCAAACCGGATGGGGAGTCCTGCGACCAGGTAGGCAACAAGCGCGCCTCCGATAAAGGTGATGAGGACTCCTACCGTGATTAATCTTCGGACACTCCGATGGACTTGAAGAATATGTTTAATCCGGAGTGTCATACTTCCTTCGAAGAGAATGATGGCGACCGCGAGTCGCACGATCAGTTCCAGTCCCCCCTTCAGATTCTTAGGGTCAAAGACCGCAAATCCATCCGGTCCAAGGGCGATCCCGAAACTGAGAAGGAAGACGATACTGGGAATGCGAAAGAGAGATCCCAGGATTTGGGCAAAGATGCCGGCGACCAGGGCCATGACCAGCATTTGGGATAGGGATGAGGTATCCATTACAAAGCAATATATCGGCAGAAAGATCGGAATCACAAAGGAAAACGGTTTTCCTTTTGACTTCGCAGAAGGGGGGTGATAGAACCGCCCTTGATGCGATATCTAACTTTTCTCTTTTGTGTCCTTGTTTCCTGCTCTTCTGCCGAGCGTCGTCCTGATCCTCACCCTGAGAAATCTCCCGTGACGCAGAATGGGGTTGAAATCTCTCCGTCGAATTCCCGTGTTGTGAAAGGGGCTCCTACGCTTCGGGATCCCAAATTGATTCCTGGAGACGAGCTTAAAATTCGAGTATTTCGGCAACCTGATCTTGCGTTAGAAATTCGAATTCCGCAGAGCGGAGTCTTTTCTTATCCGCTGATTGGGGAGGTGAAGGCGGCCGGGAAGACCTCCGTAGACCTCGAGCGGGACATACGGGCTCGCTTAGCAAAGGATTACCTTCAGGATCCCCATGTAACGGTTACGGTTGTGGAATATGTTGCCCGGAAAGTTTATATCCTCGGTGGCATTGAAAAACCGGACCGGTACACTCTTCTCCCCACAGAAAAGATAACGCTTCTTCAGTTGATTTCGGCTGCGGGCGGATTTACCGACCGGGCTCACAAGCATCGCGTTCAGATCGTTAGGAGAACCGGGAAGGCGGGAAGAGAAGTGATTCGACTCTCCCTTGCTGACGTGGAGCGGGCATTAGAGAAGGGGCATGCGGAGGCGGACCTTGAACTTCAGCCGGATGATCTTGTGGTGATTCCTTCTGGAGCCCGAGCGGTCTATGTTCTTGGCGCCGTTAAGTCTCCTGGATGGTTCGATATTCCGACCGATACGCGAATGACCGTTTCGATGGCAATCAGTCGAGCGGGCAGTTACACCAAATTTGCTTCCACCGGAGCGATTCAGGTTCTTCGACAGACAGTGGAAGGCGAATCGAAGAAATTCCTCGTCGATCTTGATGAGGTTGTAAATGGTCGACTCGACCTCGATATCGAACTGGAACCGGGTGATGTCGTTTGGGTGCCCGAGCGTGGTATCTTCTAAACCAGTCTCTATTCTTTGGATCCTCTTTCTACTCCTCTGGGCCGGAACTCAACTCTTCTACGGTGCGGTGCGGCCCGGGGCGATTGCGATTACCGCATTAGGGATCTCTTCTTTATATATAGTTACCGGGTGGGTTTTTCCTGGGGAGCATCGTTTTTCCAGGGGAACCGGTTATTTTCTTCTTGGGGTCAGTCTTCTCTTTGGGATTTCCTTTCTTCCGGTTTCTTCCTTCCTGTTTCCTTTTACCCACCATCTCCGGGAGTCTCACGGGATGGAAGGCCTGTGGCCGGCAACGGCGGACACGTTTCTCACTCTCCGATCTTTTGTGCAGTTCTGGGTCTATGTGTTAGCCGGATTCCTGACCCATCGGCTTCTGAAAGCAGGGTTGTCGTCACAACAAGTATTGAAGGGGATTGTTTTCGTCCTGGGGATCCAACTTCTCTATGCGACAGTCTCGTTTCTTGCCGGATTTCATTACGTTCCTTTCTTCGGTGAAAGTGCCTATCCCGAGGCGGCGACAGGAACCCTCGTAAATCGTAACTCCTTTGCGGGGTTGGCCGGAATGGGATTAATTGCGGTGGCGGCTCTGGGCTTTTCCTCCCCCCGTCGACTCGATTCTCGGTTTGCATGGGGTGCGATATTCGTTCTCTTTCTGGTCGGGATCGTCTTGAGTAAATCTAGAGGTGGATTTCTCGCCGCCTTTGCGGGACTTTCGGTCTTTGTTCTCTTCCTTCGGGCTCGAAAGCAGGTTCCCTCTTTCTTGGCTCTTTTCTTTCTGGGATCGTGTGCCGTGCTTATCGCGAATGCAGGGCCTCTCTTGGATCGGTTTCAATCGATCGATCCATACGAGATCGAGGCCCAGACGCGATGGGAGTATGCCTCTACGACCGTGGAGGGGGCCCTTCATCAACCGATCTTTGGATTTGGTTTTGGGACGCATCCCCGGGCCTACCATCCTTTTCAACCACCAACGGTTCGGGGGCAGATTCAGCATGCACACAACGAGTATGTAAATCTCTTCTTTGAATCGGGCTTTGTAGGTGTTCTTCTCTTCGTTGGTGGACTTCTCTTCTGGTTTGTTCGCTCAACTCGGGGACTTCGACGATTGGCCGGTCCAATGCGCACCCACGCGGCGGCCGCCCTTGGGGGTGTTGCTGTCATTGTGGTGCATTCGATGGTCGATTTCGATCTCAGGATTACTTCGATCGGAATCCTCTTTTCCGTCTTCCTTGCACTCGGCGCCTATCTTACTTCTTCGCCCACGGGTACGTTTGGGAGCGGTCGATGGCTTTTTCCGTTGACCGGTATTCTCGGAGGGCTGGCTCTCCTTTTCCTTCCGCTAGATCCAGACCCTCTTGTCGAGGAGGCGAAGTCGGGGGATCGTGGGAAAGCGGAAAAACTCTCTTCGCGTGCACTCGCTCTTTCTCCCTATGATTTTCGGGCCGCATGGATACGGGCCCGGGCTTCGAAAGATCTTGAGACGGCTGACCAGCGATTGTCTGTTGCCGCAGAGCTTTGGCCGGCTCATCCTGATTTGCAGAGAGAGGGGGGGCTCTGGTTTTGGGAAGCCGGAAAAATAGAAGAATCTGCCCGGTGCTTCCGCCGGCTTTTTGAGCAAGATCCGAGATCCGTTCTTGTGGTGATGAAAGAGATCTGGGACCCCACCATTCCGATCGCATCTTATGCTGCGCTTCTCCCAGAAACTCCCTTGCCGGTTGCGATGATGGCGGGATTCTTCGTGGACCAGGGTCATTGGAGAGAGGGTGTTGACCTTTTCAATCAGAGGTGGAACGGGGACCCGGCTGCCGCGGACTATTTTGCCCATCGTCTTTCCCAGGTGGGGCAGTGGGGGCTGGAGGCAATGGTGCGCGAATGGCGTCTGGAGAAAAAATCAGATCGTGCAGCCTGGGTTGCTACGGGTCGTGCCTGGCTTCGCCTCGGACGACTCGATCGAGCTCTCGAATGTGCAGAGATGGCCATACGCATTGATCCTGGCTCTCTAGAAGGATGGGTTCTTCAGGGGGATATTTTTGTGCAGGCTTCAGAGAAGATGAAAGCGATCGAGGCCTTTACGGAAGCATTACGTTTAGATCCGGAAAATATTTCTCTCCGAATGAAACGGGGAAAGATTTACTTCGAGCTGAAATTCTACGATCTTGCGGCGGGGGATTTCCGGGAGGTACTTCGTCTTCGTCCGGACGCAGAAGAGGCTTTCTTTTATCTACAAGAACTGGATTCCAAGAGTAGATGAATATTCATTCTTTCTATAAACCGTTTTCCGGATATTTTCGCCGGAGAAGATTCTTCGAATTGGAGAAGTGGTTTCGTTTCAAGCGGGAAACCAGGGTTTTGGATGTCGGGGGAACTTCGTTTAACTGGTCTTTGCTCGAGGAGAAACCAGATCTAACCCTGTTGAATCTGGGCTTCCCAGAATCGAATTTTCTGGCCTCTTCCCGTTTGAAATGGATCAAAGGAAATGGA
>CAYRLD010000225.1:0-4668 GCA_964424925.1 uncultured Planctomycetales bacterium | reverse complement strand
TTCCAGCGAATCTCTTCTTCTACAGACGCTTTCCAATTGGCAACGGTCGCTTCGGGGTTTCACTCTTCTGGTTCCTTTGTGGAGGCAAAGACGCTTCTCGATCGAGCCGTAACATTTCAACCGGATCGGATCGATCTTCGACATAACCGGGGAACTCTCGCTTTCGAACTGGGTGAAAGGGATCTTGCTCGGGAAGAGTATCTTGCGGCGCTCAAGATGGATCCGATGCATGGAGAGACCCATTTCAACATGGGAATTCTTTATGAACGGGAAGATCAACTCGAGAAGGCGTTGTCTTCTTATGAGGCGACTCTTCAATGCATTCCCAATCATGCGGGAGCGATGAACAATATTGGCGCGTTGTATCTTCGAGTGGGAAAGCCCGCCCCGGCCCGAATGTTATTGGCAAAGGTTTTGAAGAAGGATCCCTCCTATGCTTCTGCGCATGTGAACCTCGCGTGGGCCTATCTGATGGAAGGTCAGGAAGAAGAGGCTCTTTCTTCTCTCCGAAAGTATGTCTCCCTGTTGTCCCCGGATCCTGTGGACCCTGAGGTGTACGAAAAGATTTCTCTTTTAGAGCAGAAAGTTTTGGACAAGGAGTGAGATATGAAAACGTGGGTTCTTGCGATGTGGGTACTCTTTTCTTTGCCTCTTTCGGTGAAGGCAGGCGTTTCGAAAGAGGATATTCAGAAGTTAGTCGAAAATCGGATCAGTGAGCCCTTAATTCTCGCATTCATTCGGGTGAATGGACCTGTGGGGGAACTTTCTAGTACCGATCTTGTAGAGTTGAAAAAAATGGGTGCGAGTGATTCCATTGTTCTGGCTCTTCTGGACTCTTCGGCTCCCCGTTATGAGAAATCCCCTCCACCCGACCGAAAGAGAAGGAAACCTCCCCCTTCTCCCCGGAATACGGTTTGTGTCTCCGAAACGTGCGATCTTTCTTCGGGTCCTCTTTATCGAACCCTTCCTCAGGTACGAATTCGCGGGAACCGATCCCGGTATCGGAGGAGTTGCCGATAAGGATTCGATACTCTTGCTCAGGAAGGAAAGATGAAGTACGTTTCCTTGAATGGATTCTCCGCTCCGTTTCTCTTCCCGTCCTCGGATCCGAAGGGCGTTGGTCATTTTATACGTGATTGGCCTCTACGCTCTCTTTTCCTATGGGATCTATATTTTGATGCCTCAATTTTCAGACCAGGCGTTTGGCCCCCTTTACCCGGTGGCAAGTAAAGTGAAAACTTTTGTTCCGGGGGTCGGGGTTCTCTCTCTGGTGGTCTTAGGTCTTCTTGGTTTCGGTTTATTAGATCGTCAATTGAATCGGGTAACCGTTATTCTGATGGGGTTCAATTTCCTCCTGATTTTCTTCTTTCTCTTCGTATTTTGGTGGCCGGCTTCCTCTTGAAACCATCATTCATGTAGCCTTTATTTCTAAGGGATTCCTTTCGAAAGTGGGGGGTGATTCGGGAGGGATGTTCTGCCGAGAATGGCCACGAAATCACCTTTTATTCGCTTTTTTCGGGGGGATCCTTGATTAGGATCAAACCGGGATCTATGATGGGCGATCCTGTCGGTGGATTTGTTGCAGAAAGTGTAACACCCCATCCGATATACATTTAAACGCGTATAATAATTTTGCGTGTTTTCTTTATACAGGGAAAGGATATACATGGCCCCCACTGCTCCCGCGGGGATTGGGTCAAACGGACGTGAAGTCAAAGAGCAGGTAACGATTCGCTTTGCCGGAGATTCCGGTGATGGAATCCAGGTGATGGGTGGTGAATTTACCAATACTTCTGCGATCGTCGGTAACGATCTCGTCACCTTCCCGAATTATCCTGCCGAGATTCGTGCTCCTGCTGGCACACTTCCTGGCGTATCTGAATTCCAAATCAACTTTTCTTCGAACGACATTCATACTCCGGGGGATCAACCGGATGTATTGGTCGCCTTCAACCCCGCCGCGCTCGTGGTAAATATTAAGGATCTTCCTGCCAATGGAATCGTGATCGTGAATACCGATTCTTTCAAGGAGATCGACCTCAAAAAGGCGCAATGTAAAACGAATCCTTTGGAAGATGGATCTCTTTCCAAATACCAGGTCTTCCAGGTACCGATCACCGATCTAACGATGAAGGCTCTTGAGGAAGTGGATCTTCCGCATAAGGACAAGGGGCGCTGTAAAAATTTCTTTGCACTTGGGATGTTGTATTGGCTCTACGACCGGCCCCTTGAAAATACGCTTAAATTCTTTGAGAAGAAGTTTGGCAAGAAGGACGCTCGGATTGTGCAAGCCAATGGTCTCGCTCTCAAGGCGGGTCACGTATATGGCGAAGCGTCTGAATTGTTTCACCAGAAGTATGAAGTTCCTCCGGCGGAGTATGAAAAGGGAAGTTATCGCAATATCTCTGGGAATGAAGCGATCGCTCTTGGATTAATTGCGGCGGCAAAAAGAGCGAATCGTCCTCTCTTTTATGGAAGCTATCCGATTACTCCTGCGAGTGATGTTTTACATGCGCTCTCTCGTCATAAGAATTTTGGGGTGATTACATTCCAGGCGGAAGATGAGATTGCGGCGGTTACTTCCTCGATTGGAGCTTCCTACGGGGGTGCAATTGGGGTAACCGGAAGTAGCGGTCCTGGGATTGCGCTGAAGTCGGAAGCAATTAATCTCGCGGTCATGACGGAACTTCCTCTGGTCGTTGTCAATGTGCAGCGTGCCGGGCCCTCTACGGGGATGCCGACAAAGACGGAGCAATCGGATCTTCTTCAGTGTATGTATGGTCGAAATGGTGATTCTCCCGTTGTGATCGTTGCTCCGGCGACACCATCGGAATGTTTTGAACTCTCCTTCTTCGCGATTCGTGCGGCGATTAAATATATGTGTCCGGTTTTTGTCCTCTCTGATGGCTATCTTGCCAACGGAGCCGAACCTTGGAAGCTTCCGGCGATTGAAGAACTTCCTGAATTTGAGGTTAATTTCCACTCGAACCCGGATGGATTTAAGCCGTACGATCGTAATGAAGTAACTCTTGCTCGTCCCTGGGCGGTTCCTGGAACGGCCGGTCTGGAACATCGGATCGGAGGGATCGAGAAATGGAATGGGTCGGGGAATATTGCCTATGATCCTCAAAATCACGACTTCATGGTTCGTCTCCGTGCGGCAAAGGTGGGTCGTGTTGTTCAGGAAATCCCCGATCTTGAAGTGTTTGGCGAAGACGATGCCGACATTCTCGTTCTCGGGTGGGGAAGCACCTATGGTGCGATCCGGGCTGGAGTCGAGGAAGCCCAGAATCAGGGACTTAAGGTGGCTCGGGCACACTTGCGCTATCTGAATCCTTTCCCGGGGAATCTTGGGAGTGTTCTGAAAAAGTATAAGAAGGTCCTGATCCCAGAAATGAATATGGGGCAACTTCTCTTCCTGATCCGGGCGAAGTTTGGCATCGATGCTCGGGGTCTGAACAAGATTGAAGGTCAACCGTTCCAGGTTTCGGAGATCCTAGACGCGCTTCAAGAGGAGAGTAAATAGAATGTCCACTCCTGTCACCTCCGTTACCAATTCCGCGGTGCCCAAATATACGAAGAAGGACTTTCAATCCGACCAGGAAGTTCGTTGGTGTCCGGGGTGTGGTGACTATGCGATTCTCAATGCGATTCAACAGGTATTTCCGACTCTCGGAATCCCGCGTGAGAAATTTGTCGTGGTCTCCGGAATCGGTTGCTCCAGTCGTTTCCCCTATTACATGAATACCTTTGGATTCCATACGATTCACGGGCGTGCTCCGGCGGTGGCGACGGGATTG
Organism: uncultured Planctomycetales bacterium; assembly: GCA_964424925.1. Classification (GTDB taxonomy): domain Bacteria; phylum Planctomycetota; class MHYJ01; order MHYJ01; family JACPRB01; genus CAYRLD01. The sequence goes on along the minus strand of CAYRLD010000225.1, from coordinate 868 downwards.
AAACTAGCCAATCCAGATCTTTCCGTCTGGGTGGTTACGGGAGATGGGGATGGGCTTTCTATTGGTGGGAATCATCTGATTCATGCCCTGCGCCGAAATATCGACATTAAGATCCTTCTCTTTAATAATCGGATCTATGGTTTAACGAAGGGGCAATATTCTCCCACAAGTGAGCTTGGGAAAATTAATAAGACCGCTCCTTTGGGGACGGTTGATCAACCGGTCAACCCCATCTCTCTTGCTCTTGCTAGTGAGGCAACCTTTATTGGTCGTTCGGTTGCCGTCTATGCGAAACATCTGATGCAACTTTTCCGGGAAATGGCGGCACACAAGGGATCCGCTTTTCTCGAGATCTTCCAGAATTGTAATGTGTACAACGATAAGACGTTTGCCAATGTCACGGAACGAGATGTTCGGGATGATCAAAATATCGTCTTGGAACATGGGAAGCCTCTTATTTTCGGGAAAGATAAGAATCAGGGAATCATCTTAAAGGATCATAAACTTCAGGCCGCCACCATTGGGGAAGGGGGCGTGGAGGAGAAGGATCTTGTCGTGCATGATGAGACCGACGGTTCTCTTTCTTATATGCTTTCCCGACTCGGCCCTCCTGATATGCCTACCCCGATGGGTGTGTTCCGGAGAGTCTCTTTACCGACGCTTGGTCAACGGATTTACGATCAGATCAATCATGCCCAGAAAAAACTAGGGACGGGCGATCTGAAGAAGTTGATCTATACCACCGACAAGTGGGAAGTCTAAGGATCCAAAGTCCCATTTTTGGGCTGCTTTTCCAGATCGGCAGACGGGTCATCGTGAAATCCTTGACACTCAAAAGAACCTCGATTATCAAGAGCGGCAACTCCAA
>CAYRLD010000224.1:0-4673 GCA_964424925.1 uncultured Planctomycetales bacterium | reverse complement strand
CAAGGGGGTGGAAAGTTTCTCCCCAAGAAGGCTGATCTCTGATTCGGTTCGCTTTGGATCCACGGACACGATAATCTTCATGCGAAACCCCTTCGATAAGTTGAGGCTCCGCTTTCTTTCCCACCTTTTCGAGATTCTTCGCCGCCTCAGAACGTTCTTCCTTGTAATCCGCACCGAGTTGATCCACCCACTCCAGAATCTCACTTTCGTCTTGAAGGGGAAGACAGGTGAGAAGAAGGAAAAGAAGATTAGGCATTCCTTCAATTCTAGCAGGAGGAAAAGGAGGGTCAAGGGACCCGATTCGGTATAATCCCACAGATGGAACTAAGTGAGGTAATTCGAAAGAATCTAAAAACACTGATCTCCCCCCAAACGCGGGAAGTCGCGCTGGGAGAGTCGATCGGTGGAAACGCGGGGATGGCGAGCTACGCCCTGAATATGGAATTGTCGCCGGATGGAGAGATCCTCTATGTAGGGAACGAACCTTCTCGAACGAATGCGACCGTCCGAATTTTCATCCCCGCCTTCGCCACTCGAAAAACGCAACTGCATGAAATGGGGGTAGAGATCTGGGGAAAAGTGGGCCCCGATGAGAAAAGCCCCCTCACGAAATCGGTCTGGATCTGGAATCTCTATCGGGAAAAGACAGAGCACGACCTCCTCGATCGATTCATCTCCGGAGAACTCAAGTGGGAGTCTCTTCTGGAATTTCTCCGCACGAAATATCCGAGACTCGTGCGGGAACTAGAATAAACCACACAATTTCTTCGGATTCACTTATTTCTGGGAGAGATATCCCTTCGCGAAAATTCTCCCCAGTTCAAGAACCCCTGCGGTATCCAGCACCAGTTCCTTTTTCTGCCGAGGAAGATCGAACGCCTTCAGATGAAAGAAGCCCGGATCGGCTGCAGCGGCCTTGGCTATATCCCCGACCACATCGACACGATTAAGGCCCTCTTTCTTGGGAGGAGGCTGCTGGCTCACATACCATCTCAATCGTGGCTGCCCCAGATCCTTTCGACTCTGGGAAATGATCGCCTGAAGGCGATCGGCGGCCTTTTCGCGATACGGATGGAAGGACATGTCGTTTTCGCCGAGGTGGTAAAAAATGCCAGCGACGACCACCTTGTTCCCCTTGGATTTCAGTTCCCGGATCGCTTCTTTGATGAAAGCGGTAAATTTCAGATACAAATTCCGGCTCTGGGCCTCACTTCCCTCTGGGGTCCAGTCGATAATTTGGGAGCCGCTGTGGGTAAACTTCGCAATCGCAATATTCCCCTTCACTTTCTTCGCCACACCGCGCGCAAAACTCAGTTCCGGGCCAAAGGTGTCGTAATACCCCGCAGGACCTAACGGCTCCCAACCGTCAGAAACTCTGTACCCTCCGCCCAAGCTGTATTTATAAGCGATCTTGGTGTTCTCTTTCCGCAAAGAAGCGTCTCCCCCTTTCAGTTCCTGCACGAACGCACGCTCGCCCTCCATGTTTCGATGCCCGGCCAAAATAAAGAGTTTGACGGTGCGACCTCTCTTGTAGGGCCACTTTTTCAAGGGACGAGGTTGATCGACGTCGATTCCGATCGTACGCAAATAGGCATGAGCATAGTTTTCCCCGTGCTGCAACTGACCGAGCGTGCCGTAGTGGTAATGGAGCCCCACAGGGTGGCCGATTTCCACACCGACATGGGACGTGGGGATATACTCCGCACGCGGATCCGTATCCGTTACCGCACGTTGCCCCTGGCTGATTGCATACATGCGCGGGCGCATATCCATACCCCAGACCGTCTTGGTGCAAAGCTCGCCAATGTAGAATTTCAACTTCGGGGTATTGAGATCCCGCCGCCACCGGGCAAGAAAGTTCTTGAGGTTCTTTCCATACTGAGACAGGTACTCCTCTTCGAACATGTCATTCTCGCCCTGGTGCCACATGAACCCTTCTATTCGGTACTTGATCTTGCGCTTCTTCAGGTCGCTCAACGCGGTACGGATGGTCTTTAGGGCGAGAGGGTACATCTTAAATCCGATCGGCTGATCCGGATTCCAATCCCCACCGAGGTGGGTTCCCCCCGCCGCGACTTTGATGATCGCGATAGGAGCTTTGATCTGTTGGGAAACTTTCCGCGCAAAACTCAGTTCCGGGCCGACAACATTATTCACCGGCTCAAGAGATTCCCAGCCCTCAGAGCGCATTTTATTTTCGCGACCGATGCAGTACGTGAAGAGAACCTTCTTCTGCGGCACCTCCAGTCCGGCATAAGGGGGAAACCATTTGATATCCTCCACATTCGAATCCGACCCCACCATGTTCGACTGCCCGGCAAAGATAAAGACCCGGACGGTTTTTCGATCGTCGTTGTTTTGCGCCCACAGGGAAGAAGAAAGAAAAAGGGAAAGAATCAGCGTGAGATTTTTTATGAGCATGGGTTCCTTTCTACGTAGTCAGAAGATGGCGCCCTTCCCGCTCTTCGGAACGAACATTGAAATGTACGAAAGATTGCAACATGACGTGAGATCCGGCAAGCGATGAGACCGTGACCCACTCTTTACTTCGCGCGAGGTGACCGTTTGATTCGAAGTTCGTCACCCTCGAGGCGAACCACCTCCAACCGCCTCTCGATGGGGAAATCCCCCTTATGAGTAGTGGTATACCGAATATGAAGAGTGTCTCCCTCCGCTCGATACGTTCCGTCCGCAAAGTAATGCCTGTCGGCCGGATGAAGAATTCTAATCTTAAATACTCCTTTGGCTCCGAAAACCATATTTCCTCGAAATCTCGAAGGGGGCAATTTGCCTCCGCGAACCCAAACCTGAATTCCGTCTTCGTCGCGCTCTCTATGATGCGACCACGAACCTGTAAGTGCCGAAAGCTCGAAGGAAAGATCCTCGGTCACCTCCGTCACCATGACTTCGAGATAAGGCCTATCATTTTTCGGATCGGATTTCTGCGTCGGAATACCGGTAACGGTCGCCTTCACACGATCCGCCTTGAGTGCCGATCGAATCTTTTCAGGCAGGTTCAGATCAACCCGGACCGAAAAGCCCTCCAACCGGAATTTCCCATCGGTCTTTACGATCGTTCCTCGATTTCGAAAAATAATATGGGAGATCGTAACTTTCTTCTGAGTTGTTGTAATAGAACCCGCCTTCGAAATTTCCTCAAAGTCGAGTTTGGATTGAGCGCCCATCCGGAGTGTAATCTCGATCGCGCCCTTCCGATCTCGATCCGTCCAGCCTGGGGATTCGGCATGAAGAACGCCCTCTATTTTCTTCAACTCTTCGACCGACCGGTCGATCGCGTCACGCTCGCCTCACGAACCTCGTCAGAAGGTTTGCAGGGAGGGGAAAAGAACCAGGTCGAACCCTTCCTGGAGAGTCGGGTCCTCTTGTCCTAAAAGGGCTGCCACCAGCAAGATCGCCGTCATGAAGCCACCTCCATTCACATTCTATCACATCCGATATCGCCGGAAGGCAACGGTTAGCTCGGTTTTTGATCCGGATGGATCGCTGCATCAAGAGCGGGTCTAAGCCGGCCGGTCACGAACAGGAATAACATTCGGAAATCACTCATGAAGGACCACCCCGGATGTCCAAACGTTGCCGGCTTGTTCTTTTCAAAACCGAAATGACCCGTCCACGCACACCCGTACCCGATCACCACCGCTAGGGGGGCAAATTTCCAATTTCCGGAAGCGAGAGACCAGATAAAGAAGCTGACCGCTGTGACGGTCCCCACATAATGGAAAGCTCGATTAATGGGGTGACTGTGTTGGGTAAGATAAAAGACGAAGAATTCGTCATAGGTTTGAAATTCAATTTTGGTAGAAGCTTCGTCGCTCATAGGTTCCCCTTGACTACTTTTGATAATAGACCCCCATTTGGGTTTTGCAAGCCCTTATAAGTTTAGCCCCAAACGAAGAAACCTACTTGGGATCATGATGAGCCAATTGAGGCGAAACCGATCCTCGCAGTCGTCTGTACATTTCTCGCACCGACCACGCGACCCCTTTTTCGAACCGGTATATGCAACGGCGTACAAAAAACCTGCACTTCTCGACAAAAGACAACCCAAGGGATTCAATTCCTGGATATTGAAAGGTCGGCAGTTCTCTTCGGCAATGCCAAGCCGCATACCGAACAACCGGAGAGTGCTGATTCCGTTTCCACCTTTCCAGGGGCGTCGTATCAAATCTCTTCTGAACATCACCAAAAGCGGAGTTTTCCAACCAGGGAACACCCGAATCACCGGAATGTTGGTAGAAAGCGAGTTTTTCGATATCCAGGTCAATGGTAACCCCCAGTGCGCGCTCAAGATTTCGAAGAGAATTTTTCGGCTCCTGGAGGAAAGATTCGAATTGTATCAGATGAAGTTGAGGATGATCTTCTAACTGACGACACACCTGGAGCATCGTCTTCCACTCTTCCAGATGGCGTTCGACCCCTCCCCCGGTGCGGTGAAAATAAGATAGCGCAGAATCACGGGGGTCACGATACAGAACAACGCAATGAACATCCGTATCCAATACCGTTCTACGCAGATCCCGGGGATTCAATCTGGCTTTGTGCCCTGCAACGGACTTTCCCCCGGAAACAAATTCAGCCAAAACAGCCCGATGTAAGGAATCGACAGAGTGAAAACCGTCTTCGCCTACTTTCAAAACATGACGCATCCGAAG
>CAYRLD010000223.1:0-4675 GCA_964424925.1 uncultured Planctomycetales bacterium | reverse complement strand
GCAGGTTTAAAAGCTTGTCTGGCAACGACCCAAAACTAAACTAATCCGCCACAACCTCAACCTTGGTCATCTCATCCCCCTGACAGATCTGGTCAACTACATCTTGACCTTCCACAACCTGCCCAAAAACAGTATGCACCCCATCAAGGTGAGGCGTCGGAAGATGGGTAATAAAGAACTGAGATCCATTCGTGCATTCGCCGCCCAGTTTCTTTCCCGTCTCCGGATCGTGAGAACATTGACCGGTGTGTGCCATAGAGAAGGAACCCTGACCATGTTTACGGGAAGGAACGATTTCACAATCTACACTGTATCCCGGTCCACCCGTGCCGGTCCCCTGCGGACAGCCCCCTTGGACCATGAAATCGGAAATCACCCGATGAAATGCCAGGCCGTCGTAATATCCATCTTTGGATAGCTTTTCGAAGTTTCCAACAATCTTCGGACAATCCTCTTCGAAGAGTTCCAGTTTAATCGTTCCCTTACTCGTCTCCATGATGGCATGCTTGCCCATAATATCTCCTCTCGTTGATGAACCCCGATATTGGACGAACCAAATTTCATTTTGGCAAGAGATTCAGTTTCTTTTGATTCCAGAAGAAACGAGAAAAAAAGCATTCCACCTGGGACGACGCTTCCCCCGACTGCTATAATCGGGTCGGTTCATATAAAAACGGAGCAGGATTGGATGAAAAATATTGGGAATGTCGCCGTATCACTGGCGGAAGATGGGCTCGTAAAATCAATCAAACTAACGGGTCGACCTCTTTACCTCACACGAGACAACACCCTTCTTCATAAGCAGTTCGCCGGAGAAGAACTGGGCTCTCCCCCTACAGTCGAAGAACTGTATGCCCACGTATCGACCGATGCGATCATCAAGGCCAACCCCGACTGCTACTATTATGATGACCGCCTCGGAAAACTTGTCCTGCGCTCTCTTGGCAAAGGAGAGCATGTCCGCCCCGGGGATATCCGCAAAGGGGGCTTTGGAATGATCCTCGCCGGGGATGGCTGGGGAGAAGGCTCTTCCCGTGAGATTGCGGCCCTCGCACTTCTTTATGGCGGAATCGGAGCGGTATTCGCCCCGAGCATCGCCCCGATCCACAGACAGAACCTGATCAATAACGGAATGTTCCCGATCACCAACGAGTCGACCGCTCGAAAACTGGCCGCGGGAGAAGAGATTTCCATCGAAGAACTGACCGAAGGATTTGATGACCTCACCATTGCGGTCATGAAGCGGGGAGGGATCTTCCCCTACTTTGAAGCACGCGCCCGTGGCGAAGAGACCGATGCGCCTGTGGATACCCCCGCGAAACCGATGAACATTTCCGAAAAGATCATGGCCTCTCATATGAAAACGGTCCACCAGACCGTGCAGCCGGGAGATGCCGGATTTCTCCAGGTCGATGCCGCCTTCTCGCACGATTATACAACGGCACCCGCCGCCGCTATGGTAGAAGCGCAACTCGGAAGACCCCCTCGCGTCAAAAGTCCCCAGACCATACATACCTTCCCCGATCATTTAACCCTCGCCCCACAACTTCCCGGAATTACCGAAGAAGCGCTCGAGGGGATCCGGGACCTGAGAAGTGGACAACGGAAGCTGGCCGAACAGACCGGCATCCAATTTCATGCCCAGGAAGGAGGAGGCGCAACCGGAATTTGCCATACCGTGATTCGCGAACAGGTTGCCCGTCCTGGATATATCGTTTTGGGAACCGATTCGCACACCTGCTCTGCAGGAGCTTTGAATTGTTTCGCCTACGGAATCGGCAACAGTGAGATCGCATCGATCTGGGAACATAACGAAGTCATTTCAAAAGTACCTCGAAGCGTCCGGATCAACCTCACAGGAAAACTCTCGTCCGCCTGCACGGCGAAGGATGCGATTCTCCACCTCGCACGCATCGGAAAGGAGACCGCCTGCTTTACCGGAAGAGTCATGGAGTTCGCCGGAGAAGGCCTCGCCTCTATGCCCCTGGAAGAACAAGCGGTACTGGCAAATATGGCGGTCGAATGCAATGCGATCACCGCGATCATGGAACCGACCGACTCCCTCCGAACTTATCTACAAGAACGACGAGGACTCTCCGCCGAAGAGATCGCGCAAACGGAAGTGTTTGCGGATAAGGATGCCCATTACGAGACGACCGTCGACCTTGATCTCGAAACCGTGGAACCTCTCGTTGCAAAACCGGGACACCCGGGCAACGGGGTACCCCTCTCCGAAGTTCGAGGCACCCCTCTGAATATCGCATACGCAGGTTCGTGTACCGCCGGGGATCTGACCAGCATCGGGATGTACGCAGAAGTACTCGCAGGAAAAAAAGTATCGATCCCTACCTATATACAGTACGGCTCGATTGGCGTCCGCGAAGAGGCCAAGAAAGTCGGCTATCATGACACTCTCGTAGAGGCCGGAGTCGATATGATTACGGAACCGGGATGTGGAGCCTGTATCAATGCCGGACCAGGAGGACCTCAAAAAGGACAGGTGGCGATCTCGGCTTCGAACCGAAATATGCCGGGACGGATGGGCGATGGAGATGCTTACCTCGCAAACCCCGCTGTGGTAGCCGCATCGGCTGTCAAAGGAACCATTGCAGCTCCGGAAGACCTCTGATTCTTCCTGAAGAAAATCCCCCCTCCAGACCGATCAATTATTGGATCGACTACTATATGGGGGATCGATATGAACGGCAGAACAAGCAATACCATTCCGGAACTGATTGAAAAAATCCACCACCTTCGCCTCCGCGCGAAAACGGAAGACCGGGCAAGAAAGAAGTTGGAACTTCTCCGGCAAGTGTTGACCACCACCATTGTGGACGAGATCTCTGCACCGGGCACCCCGAATCGAGAATAGACCCGCTTTGATTCCCCTCCCCTTTCCGGTCCCTTTTCTCGACCCTCTGTATCCCCGGAAAGCAAGACCGAGATACCGACAGTAGTGAGATTCGTCCTCCCTCCCCCCTCGACAAACTTCCGAGAAAGTAAACCGGGAAGGACTCCATCTACGTACCATTTCGAAAACAGGAACCCAGCGCAAGAGAGTCGTATTGAAAAAAGTACGGAAAACGGATAAAAAGCTACTTAAAGCAGAAACATTGGACCCTACGTAGGAGAACCTCCCGATGCTGACGAAAAAAGAGACCGGCCTGGGCCCAGCCAAAGTGATTGAACTGGTGGGAGACCGACTTCGCCTACAACGTGGGGAAACCGAAATCTGGGCAAAGCTCGCACTCGCTTACCCTTACCAGCCAGAGAAGGATGACCTTGTTCTGACCATCGGGGAAGAAGAGGTCTACGTCATCGGCGTTCTCCTCGGGCGTGGAAAAACCGTCTTCGAAACACCCGGAGATCTTCACCTACGATCGCGCGGGCGGATTGAAATCGAGGGTCTCAAGGGGGTCGAAATCCGCAGTGAACAGGTTCTCATCAAAGCGGACAAGGTGGAAACCATCGCCCGAACGTCTTTCGAGAAAGTGGTCAGTTGTTACCGGTGGGTCAAGGAACTGCTTCAGACCGAGGCAGGACGGGAACGAAAACTGATCGACGGGCACTATACGATGAAAGCGGAGAGAATTGTCGAGACCGCCGAAAAGGACGTAAAGATCGATGGAGAACAGATCCATCTTGGATAAGGAAAACTAGAAATCCTTCGACGAACAGTTGCTCTCAGAAAGTTTTCGTCACCCCCTGAGGCCGTTCGCAAAAAATCACTCCCCTTAAAATTCCACTAATTAAAGCCACCAATAGAAATACCCGGTATACTCACTTCCCGTAAGTCTTCTTTAAGGGAGGTGTCGTCATGTCTGGAAACCCGATTCAGTTTCAATTCGTCGCTCAAAAATATAGCGACGAAACCTTTCACGTCTTCTCCTTCTCTGCAACCGAATCGATCTCAAAAACCTATCAATGGGAGATCGATCTGATTTCAACCGATCCGGCGCTCGATCCGGCGGAAATCGTCAACTTTGGAGCCTCGTTCCGTTTCTCTGTCGGGATCGATCGTTTTCCGATACATGGCATCGTCACCCGTTTTGTACAACTGGGTCGAACCCACATAGCAGAAGACTCCAAGGACCATTCCTATCTCTACCGGGCGGTTCTGGAACCGACCCTCTCTCGACTCGCCCTCCCGGTGAGGTCAGAAACCTTTGTACAACAGAGCCTGCCCGTCCTCCTGAAAGAAATTCTTACCCGCAACAGGATCGAGGGCGAGCAGGTTCGGTACGAGTGGAAAGAGGATAACTATTCGGAACAATGGCAGACCACGCAGTTTGAAGAGTCGGATCTCCATTTCCTCCAAAGACTCTGTGAAAGTGAGGGGATCTTCTACCGGTTTGAACAGGGGGAAGAGGAAGCGGTCCTGGTACTCGATGATACCTCAGAGAGTTCTCCGGAATTGGCACGAACCCCCACCCTTTCCTTCCAGGACAAGTCCTTCATAGCAGAAGGAGCCGAAAGAACGGACCTCGGGAAGACGGTTTCCACCTTCTCCTTTTCCCGAGAGAACATTCCTGAAAAAGTACAGCTGAGTGAATACAACTGGATGCATCCAGGGCAACGGTTGAAGAAAACCGTTCCGGTCACTGATGCGGGTGGATATGGAACGTTCCAGGATCATCGCAGCCATTTCTTCACCGAGAAAGGCGCGGACTTCTTC
>CAYRLD010000222.1:0-4700 GCA_964424925.1 uncultured Planctomycetales bacterium | reverse complement strand
AGAGAAAATTGCTCTTCGCCTTCCTGCCAACTTCTTCCCCAAAAACAAGAGAGTCCTCGTCACCGCGAATGGAAAACGGGTCTATTCGGGCATTCCAAAACCTTCCTTAGAAACCCTCTGTAAAACATTGGAGGAACGGGGAGACCCCTCCTATATCTGGGACCGGGAAATCGAGATATCGATTCCAAAAGAGAAGTAAAGGAAACCCCGCAAAGGTCCGATAATAGATAGAGAAGGAGAGGCGAAGATGGTTGGTGCGACCGCTCTGGCGAACAATCCCGGATCCTTGGGATCTTTGTATGCCCCAGCCCTGGCTCTCTCTTCTGGAAGCGCTTCTCTTCAAACTTCGGTAACCGCAACCAATCTTCCTGATGGAACTCAGGTTTTTGGGTTAGCCGCAACCCCTTCCTCAGGTTCTTCGACCCCTTCTCCAGCTGAAATCATCTCTAGCAGTGTTTTAGGGACTCTATTGGACATTTCTGCGTAAAGAAACCTCTCCTGCAGTGGACTTTGACGAAGTCTCTCTCTACAATCATCCCTCCTATCAAACCCCATTATCTGAGGAATAGACAAAGATGATCGAAAACAGCGGAATTACTAACCTGACTTCTGAGAAAATTGAAACAACCTGCCGGGAGTATTTAGAAGGCGCAAAAAAAGAGCTCCAAACGATCCTCTCAATAACCGAACCTCGAAACGAAGAAAACACACTACTTCCATTCAATGAAATGAACATCCACCTTTCCAATGCAGCCTCATTGGCGGGGGTATACGCACACTTACATCCGGAAAAGAACGTGCGAACAACAGCGGAAACAGTGGAAAGAGAAGTTCAACGGTTCGCAACAGATCTTTCTCTCAACCATGAACTGTATAACGCGTTCCTTACCCTTGACACTTCGGAATTAGGAAAAGAGGAACTCCGGCTGGTAGAAAAAACTTTGCTCGATTTTCACCGATCAGGGGTAGATAAGGACGAATCTGTTCGCAATGAAATTAAAGCTCTTCAAGAAGAGATGCATCAAATTGGTCAAACCTTCAGTCGCAACATCAAAGACGACGTACGAACGATAGAGTTATCTAGAAATAACGACCTTGAAGGGCTACCCAAAGACTACATTGACGCCCATCCTGTGGGGCCGGAAAACAAAGTTTCCATTACGACCGACTATCCTGATTATATTCCATTCATGAAGTACGCAAAAAGCCCGGAAGCACGCAAAGAACTCGGCACCGCTTTCCGTAATCGAGCCCACCCCCAAAACGAAGAGGTTCTTCACAATTTATTGAAGGTTCGACATAAATTGGCAAACCTTCTCGGATACCAAACCTGGGCCCACTACATCCTCGAAGACAAAATGGTAAAAAACCCTGAAAGCGTAGCCTCCTTTATTCGGGATATTGCTGATATTTCAAAAACCAAAGCGAAGCAGGAATACGCCCTTCTTCAAGAAATTAAGAGAGAAGAGGTGAAAGAGGAGAATGCTTATCTCGTAGAAAACTGGGAAGCGGCGTACTACATGAACAAATTGAAAGCGGATAAATTTCTCTTTGATCCACTTTCCGTTCGCCCTTACTTCCAGTATGAAAAAGTTAAAGATGGGATCATGAACCTCTCTTCGGAAATCTTTTCTGTCCGGTTTGAAAAAGTTCAGGATTTAGATTTATGGCATGAATCTGTAGAGGTCTATAATGTTTTTGACCAAGAAATAGACACTCATCTTGGCCGAATCTACCTCGACATGCACCCACGGGAAGGGAAATTTAAGCACGCCGCCCAAACAGGACTGAAACAGGGCGTTCGAGGTCGTCAACTTCCTGAAGGGGTTCTGATGTGTAATTTCCCAGATCCGGGAAAAGAAAAATCACCTGCATTAATGGAACATGATCAGGTAAAAACCTTCTTTCACGAGTTCGGCCACCTTCTCCATCATATTCTGGGTGGAAATCAGAAATGGATTCGATTTTCCGGAGTAGCAACCGAATGGGATTTTGTGGAAGCGCCCTCTCAGCTTCTTGAAGAGTGGGTAATGGATTCCCAAGTATTGGAACGCTTTGCATTTCATTATGAAACTGGCGAAAAGATTCCAGAAGATTATGTCCGTCGTATGAAAGCGGCTGACGAATTTGGAAAAGGTATCTTTGTTCGTCAGCAAATGTTCTATGCCACACTATCGCTTCAATATCACAACGAAGACCCCTCGAATTTTAATTTGAACGAACGTATGAAGGAAATCGAACGGGAACATAGCCCTTATCCCCATATGAAAGGAACGCACTTTCATCTTAGTTTTGGCCACTTAGAAGGTTATTCGGCAATTTATTACACCTATGCCTGGTCGGCTGTCATCGCAAAAGATCTTTTCAGTCGATTTGAAAAAGCCGGTATCTTTGACGAGACCGTCTGTCGAGAATATCGAAGTCGTGTTTTGGAACCGGGCGGATCTCGGGACGCCGCGGACCTGGTAGAGTCGTTTCTCCAAAGACCCTATTCCTTCGACGCATACAAAAATTGGGTTACCGCCTCTTCGAAAGAATCCTACTTCCCCTCTCATAGAGTCCTGTAAATACCGTTTTCTACCGAAATCAAACTTGAATTCGTACCCCAAAGGGGGTACTCTTCCACTCACTTGTCTGGGGGCAAGGTGGCAAATGGAAATACTCCTGTGGGAGGGAGTATGAGAGAACGGGGGTTCTTATGTTCCAGCACGATGTTGCCACTATTTCATATCTACAGCGCCTTTTTCAAGATCCGGAACAACCTTCTGCAGACCCGGTCTGTCATGACCAGTTAGAGGGTTCATTCCACCGATTCGGGTTTTCCTTTCTCCAAACAATTCTTGAAATGGGGCAGGAAACAGGATTATTAGAAATTCGAGATCAATGGGACTCTATGATCGCATCTGTAATTTTTGAAAAAGGGGAAATCATAGAAAGTAACTTAAATTTGGTTCCCTTTAGTTCCCGAGAAGGAACTCTTGACTACCTGACGCAGGCAACACCCGGGCCTTTTCACTTTAGATTTAGCCAAAATGAGGTAGACTCTTTTTTCTTGATGTAATTTAAATCCCACCACTGCCAAACCAACACCTATCCTATTCTGTAGCAACAGTTTAAACACCCCTCTATACTTTTCATATATTTTGATGAATATTTAATTCACCCTTGACATATAATATGTACTAGTTGTACAGTTCATGTAGAGAAATCAATGAGTAATCGAATAATTCAAACGAAAAGCTCTGACAGGTTTTACGAAACTGGGCAATCTCCAAGACAGTTGAGGAGAATAGATTATGACAAAACATACATACACTTTAATTATTATATTTGGCGCCTTAATTCTAGGTCTTATCGCGTTCGGAGGCCGGAAAAACAGCTCTATTCTCCAAAAAAGAGATATTCCTTCCCCTCACTCTGTGGTCCAGGAGCCCGTCGAACCCACATCGACGGGCTCCATCTCGACCACTCCGGTTCATGAATCCAAAACCACCCTTACAGGGAGAATCGTTAATTCTTTGGGAAATGGGGTTTCCGATGCCACTGTTTTAGCGTTTCCAGCAACTCGTTCTCTTCGTCGTTGCTGTATGTCCGCTCCAAACACTCCCATGACAAAATCGGATAAAGACGGTTGGTTTTCATTTAAAGATCTGCATCCCGGAGTAGAACTTGTTGCCTTTAAGGGGGTTAGAGCACTTGTTTCAAGGGTCGTAGAAACTGCTGGGCCCCACATCCTTACCTTTTCATTAGGGAAATATATGGAAGGAACAATTAGGGATACCGAAGGAGCTCTACTTCCAAATGCCAAACTTAAAGCTTATGTAAGACCAAACCGTGCCGCAGCCATTCAGATGGGAAATACGGTAATATCCGTTTCTGGAAACGATGGGTCATTTCGAATTGGCCCGATCGCTCCAGGTACCTCTGTCCTCCTAGAAGGGAGCGCGTCCGGCTATTGTCCGGTTCGAACCACTGTAACCATTAAGGAGGGGGTTCCCGTAGAACACCTTTCCCTTATCATGGAGAAGGGGAAAAGGTTAGCCGGATCGATTGCAACCGCAAACGGAACCCCTCTTGCAAACGTCCATTTAACCGCCCGCCAAAGGAATGGGGTCCAAATTGAGGTACGATCGACATCGGAAGGGGACTTTGAAATAACGGGCCTTCAAGAGGGGGAAATCCAAATCGTCGCTAAACTTCCTGGATTCGTATCTTCCACGGTATCTGTATTTGAACCGCAAAATAGCCTACAAATTGAATTGAGAGAGTCCCAATCCATTACCGGAAAAATAATCCCAGCCCAAACCGGCTTGTATGCGGTGGTGGTCGATGGAGACTCCCGATACAGAACGCCAATCGCTCCAGACGGATCTTTTCGCCTTTCTGACCTATCAAGTGGTTCGATAAAAATCTTGATCGAGTCGGAAGATCGAAACATCCTTTCTTCCCGTCAAATAGACCTCCATAAAAACCTAACCAACTTATCCATTACATTAAAGTAACCACTCCTCAACATACTATCCCCCAACACCTTAGGAAGACGTTTAAATTCGCAGGGGGAACACGTGGTACACCCTCTAGAGGTAAAGTCATGTACCACCTTATCACAACCCCTCAACTAAAAATTAAATACCTATAAACCAACACACCCACCTATCCTATTTTCGTGAATAATTAATTCACACTTGACATATTATATG
>CAYRLD010000221.1:0-4703 GCA_964424925.1 uncultured Planctomycetales bacterium | reverse complement strand
GGGAGAATTTTTCTCGTCGGAAGGTTTTCCGGTCACCGGATCGATGCAATACATGCGGAAAACTTCAAAATAGACCCCCTTCCCATCCGCCTTGAGACGCTCTTCGAGGTCAGAGATCGCCGCATCAAAGAGGCAACGAAACCACTCCCGTTCGTACACCTTGTCGGGAGAATCGTCGGGAGAGGCGGGGCCAAGCCTGTCAAGTTCCCCGTCCCCGGCATCAAGACTGTAGAGATACCCTCCCGCAGGGCGACGTGCAATATCAGCACGCATCTGGTCAATCACGTAGTTATGGACCGACCGCTTCAAGAATCCCCGAAAGCTTCCCCGTTCGGGATTGAGACGAGACAGGCGATCCTTGTCGAGTAGATGAGAGAAATATCCCTGGGTGAGGTCCTTCGCATCATCGACCGACTTCTTCCAGGCGGTGCGTATATAAGCGAAGACCGGTTTCCAGTAGATGCGGACCAAGTGTTCGAGCCCTTCGCGACATTCCGGGTTCGACCGGTCGGCCGCCTCAAGTACCTCCGACCACGCGGTTGTCGGAAACGCCCGGCCAGAGCCCCCCATTGATGTATCCTGCACGCCCATGTTCAATCCTCCCAGACCGGCCGAATCTTATCAAAAACGTCTTCGGTTGCCCATTTCAGATTTCACAACGGAGAGGCCATTTTGAAATATTTTCCACTAATGACATCCCACTCCCTCCCGTACCGTTGGGCACAGGACGGAATTTCTCCGATCCAAAACCCCCACAGGAGGAAAAATGAAAACGAGTCTTCTTTACCTAATCTTTCTTGCCCTACCCGCTTATGCGGATACGAGTTCGATTGAGATTACCAAGAGCGATTCAGGTTCCGCCAAAGCGACCCTATTCATTGAATTGATCCACACGGATGGTTCCATGGCCACCGAGTTTCGTTTGGGAGAGGAAAAAGAAGTCGGACCCGGCCCCTGGTTCGGAAGAGCCCTCCCCCGCCCTGCGATCCACTCCCCGGCAACGGGAACCTGGATGTGGGAAAATCTGGCCCCCGGAACGTACGAAATACGCTTTCAGTCCGAGAAGAGTAGTTGGATTATCGTAACCGGACTCGAGGCTGGGGTTAGAAAAGAGATGCGACTTCCCACTCCGGGCCCGGTCACGGTTCAGGGATCTCTAATGAATAAAAAGGAATCGGTCCAAGACCTCACCGTATCGGTTGTCTCCCGGAACCATCGCAAGGAAGATCGAATCTTCTGGAAGAGTTGGACCTCAACCGATGCCCAGGGAGGATACCGACTTCCTCTTCTTCCGGCAGGACCCGGAGACGTGGATGCACAAGTCTTCCTCGATGACCGGAATCCACGAACCCTAGCATGGGAAAATTCACAAGAATTTGTTTCGGGAACCTTCTTCCGGGGGGAAGAAATTTGGGCCCATACCATGACTTCGAAGGATCCAAACCTGTTCGATGCGGGAATCTCTTCGCTACGACTGTGCAGAAGTTCTCTAAAATTGAATGGAAGAATCAGAAAAGCGACCCTCTTCGTTAAGATGCGTCCCGGGTTCGATTACCGTTTCCGAAAATACCCAAACTTCGGAGATCTGGTCTGGAAAAAGTTCCGGTCCTGGGAACCCCTTTCTGATTCCCTAGAAATTTCCGGCCTTCCCGAAGGAGAACTCCTCCTCGTCTTGGGATCCGGAAACGAAGGGAAGGTGAAGCATACCGGCATCTCGTATCAGATCCTCAGACTCTCTCCAGGAGAATCCCTTGAATGGGCACCCACAATCCTCTCCTCCAAAGAAAGAGTCGAGATCACACTGGAGGACCTCAACTACGATGGAGAACATCCGTATGCAAGACTCAAGAGAAACGTGATTCTTCTCCCGAAGGAATTGAAGGAGTCGAGCAGTTACGACCTCGCGGAAGCGTTCGCCTACGCATTACCCTGGAAAGAAAAACAGATGGAAGTAATCGGAGTTCAAAAAGGGGCCTATTTCGCCTGGACCGAAAGCTCGACCTGGTTTGATACCCTGAAAACCCCTGCCAATATTAGGGAGACTCTTCCCCTCGACCTTCTTTCCCGGGCGCTCCAAAAAAAGATCAACGAAGAGACGATCTCCCCCGACCACGCACAATTCGAAGTCACGGAAAAAGGGGCTCCCGCCCTCACCTTCCGAATACAGCGGGGAAAGTAACATTCCCCAGAAAGGAAAGAATATGAAAACCCTATCGAGATACATTCTCATTGTCGGCTTCTTCAGCACAATCCTCGCCCTTTTGACCGGCTGCTCCGAGGAACATGTCGACACGATTAGTTTCAGCACAAGTTCGACCGGGACGTCCCCATTCAAGATCAAAACGATCTACTCCTGTGACCATACGAATAGAATGGGAAAGAAACACAAGCATCCCGAGGATTGTGGGTTCCGAAACTGTCCTCGGCTCGAACCGGACGGTTCCTTTTCCCCAGGCATCGCAACGGGAGCGTCCTGCCCCGATGAAACGAGTGGAGGACTCGGAATTCGAACCGAATTAACCGCTTTCAATAACAATGCAAATTCCATCCTGGAGAACTTAAAAAGGGGAGCGATTTCTCAGCTCTATAGCAAAGTCGAAAGCGGGGTATCCACCCGCGCAGAGGCCTCCGGGAAGTTGAATTCGTTAGGAAAAGGAAGACTCTCTGGAGAACTCCGAAGAGATCTCCTATCCTCCTTTAACCGGAAATGGGACGAATCAGCCCAGAACACTTTCCGCACCATGCTCGCAAGCCAGAGTTCTCAACTCCTCTCCATCAGCGCAACAGCAGGAGGAACCATGGGTTGTGGTCAGAAAAGGAATGTCGGAATCGACTTCAACATCAAGATCACAGTCACGCTCCATGCTTCGGCAACCGTCCGGGGAAACATTAGCGATGACGGTACTTGGGATGGAGAAGAGATAAACTGGATCACCTTCGCGCTCAACATGAAAATGGGAGTCATAGGAAAGGGGCTCCAAGAGGATCGAATAAAAACCTCCTGTAATTGTTCTCCCTTGGAAGAAGGTACCGCCACACCGAAAGAGGCGGAAGAAGGTCATCTCCCCCGTCGATGTACTCCACCTTTACCAGATAGCCCCTTTATCGAAAAACGGACAGTAGTGGTAAAAGAAGATTCACTCGATCGTTTCCAGATTAAGAGTGCCCACGTATTTGTTCTGGAAAAAGAGAATGGTCCCGATGGGAAAGTAAACAGGATCGAACTCCTTGTCCCTGCAATCGCTTCCGGTGGATTTGCCGTATTTGAGATCATTTCGAATCCCAACGGGGGAGGCAGCCATTGTGCAACGGACCCAACGACTCTTAAAGCTCTGCAAGGAGATACGATCGCATATACCCTCCCCCACTCAAAATCGCCCTACAGAATCGAGGGCGTAGACCAAAAAGGAATCGAGGTAGAGAGAGAAGCGCATAAGCTCGGAACCCTTCTAGGACAGGATATTATTATCCTTGATAACAGCGATAGGGCTTTCGAGAAGCTAGACCGGATGGGAAATGGGCATCGAGAAGTAGACCTCTCCACCATCACAACAGAACTCCACATAGAACCGACACAAAGAGTGGGATCGATTCTAAAGGGAACCCTTACGATCCAAGCCAGCCCGCAAGCAAAAAGAGGGTATCGATTTGATGCTGTCCTCCATGCCCCCGGATTTATACCGGCCAGAGTACCGCTGGAGAATATCGAACCGAATACACCTTTCCCCCTCGAATCGTTACACCTGGTTGCGGTAAGACCAGGAACGAACAACCTCTCTGTAGAAATAAAACCCGTGGCGAAATAGACGCAAAAAGAGGGCGGGTTCCATCTCCGGAACCCGCCCCCCCATCAATAATATCTGGCGACATATCCCAAATTCTCGTGATATACTCCCGTCGCTAAAAAAGGGAGGTGGTACGTGATTTCATTCAACTGTCCGTTCTGTGCTCACTCATTCAATGTGGAAGATGTTCTCGCCGGGAAAGAGATCAACTGTCCACAGTGTCAGGGGAAGGTTCCGGTTCCCGGGTCCCCCGCCGTTGTCCCTACTCCACAACCACAGCCTCCCACACAACCCCAACCAGCGGTGATCGATACTTCGACAGTCGCTCAAAATATGAAGACGAATCAGGCAAATACGCAATCGACGATCGCCCTCGTTCTAGGGGCGGTCTCCCTCATGTGCGGATGTGTTACGATGCCCTTTGCCATCATCTTCGGAATCATGGCCATGAGCAAAGCAGGGATCGATCCGAACCAGAAGGGAACGATCAAGGTAAAATCGATCGCCGGAATTGGGATGTCTCTTATGTTCACCCTTATATGGTCATCGATCTTTTTCCTCGGAGTACAGCAGAACGAAGAGAAAAGACTTCTTATCGATTCCGAAATGGTCGTGGCACAAAATGCCTACGAGGAGAAGGAATTCGAGAAAGCGACCTACCTTTACAAACTATATGCCAAGGATGGATACAATGGAGATATCAAAGCTCTCTGTAATCTAAGACTTGGACAGATCGCCTTGGAACAGGAGAAGACGGAAAAGGCCAAAGGGTATTTCAAACTGGCGATAAAATTCAATCCCGACATCACGTTTGAATCAGATCAAGCGGAGGAAAAAGAACTCTTCCGTAAAGTCCGGGTAGAAACCCTTTCGAATCAGGGGAAAATTTTCTTCCCGAAACCAAAAGTACAAGGAACC
>CAYRLD010000220.1:0-4708 GCA_964424925.1 uncultured Planctomycetales bacterium | reverse complement strand
ATTTTCTCGGAACCCTGATTGATCGATCCCTGGATTCCAGTCCATGGGGAATCCTCATCGGGGTGCTCCTAGGAGCTGTTGCCGGATTTGCCGGCTTAATTCGGACGATACAACGAACACTAAAATGATCGACAAACCGCTTGTAGTCAGGACCTCTCTCCTTGCGGGAGTCATTTTGCTTGTTGGAGCCGCACTCTCCGCCCTCTTCATCTCCCCAGCCTTCGGAGGGGGAATTCTTCTTGGAGGAGTGGTGGGCGCAACAACCCCCTTGTCCTGGATCTGGTTTCTCGTCACAAAGAAAAACAAGGGATTCGCAACCATGCTTCTCATGACGAAGCTTGGACTCTACGGAGGCCTCTTCTATCTATTCATTGGAAATAACCTTGTAGCCCCCATCGCAGTTTTCCTCGGAATCACCGCAATAACAACTTTATACACAATAGCCCTTTACTCCAGTTTCTCCGCACCTACGGAGGAATCTCGATGAACACACTCCTTCTTGCGGCTGGGGGAGAAGAACCTCCCAAGACCATTTTTACCCCCTTGTGGGAAAAAGTGAAGGATACGGAATGGGGCCAATGGTTTGGCTTTGACCAGATGGATCGTCATCTCGGCCAATTCTGGTTTGAAGCAATCTGCTTCTCCATGATGGCCGCGACCTTCTTGATCATCATCTCGGCGATCGCCACGAGAAAATACAACAATGTTCCCGGTGGGGTCCAAAACCTCCTGGAATGGGCTGTTGGCCTTCTCCGAAACCTGGTTCGGGGTTTTATCGGGGAACAAGGGGACAAATACCTCCCTTACCTAGGGACCGTGTTCCTCTTCATCTTCTGTATGAATATTATGGGGCTGATTCCGACTTTCCGGTCCCCCACCATGACCCTCTCAACGACAGCCGCTCTTGGTGTCGTCACCTTCGTCATGGTCCAGTTTTACGCCGTTCGGGATACCGGACTGATCCCTTACCTGAAACATTTTATGGGGGACATTCTCTGGCTCGCCCCCCTTATGGTCGTTGTCGAGATCGTCGGTGAATTTGCCCGACCGCTTTCCCTTTCTCTGCGACTTTTCGGGAACATCTTTGGGGAAGATATGGTAATCGAAAACCTGCTCCACATGGGACAGGGGATCTGGATTCCCATTCAAATCCCAATGATGGCCTTTGCAATATTTGGAAGTTTCCTCCAAGCGTTTATCTTCACTTGTCTGGCCTCACTCTACATCGGCCAAAAAGTGGTGCATGAACATGAGGAGGGACACGGTGATGAATCTCACGGACATTAATTTCTCATAGGGAGGTTTTTTCCATGTTCACGGAACTCTTGGCATCTTTGCCTCTTGCGGAAGCGGCATCTGGAGCCCAAAACTATCTCGGAGCGGCCCTCGCGATCGGACTCGGAATCGCAGCCTTCGGAGGCGCTCTCGGACAGGGACGCGCTGTAGCAGGAGCCACAGAAGCGGTTTCTCGTCAACCGGAAGCGGGTGGTCGAATCCAGGGAATGATGATTATCGGTCTCGCCCTGATCGAAACCCTCGTCATCTACATGCTCCTGATCTGCTTCATGTGGGGCGGAAAGCTCTAATAAACGGTACTTTACCGCACCTCTACTCCAGACGCGTCGTTTGGAGTAGAGCTTCGAAAGGATGATGATGACGTCTTGGCTTGCAGCCGGCATCCTCGACGACCTTGGCATTAATCTCAAGGTCTGGGGCGCTCAGGTCCTGGTTTTTACAGTGACCTTTGTCGTTCTCAGTCGGGTTCTGTTCGGACGGGTCGTTTCTCACCTGGTTCGTCGGGAAAAAGACATCCAGGATCGTGAGGAAAACCTCCGTAAAGAGCGCGAAGAGGTTGAAAAACTTGCGAAAGAGTACGAACGACATATCGCAAAGGTCGAGAAGGAAGCGTACAAACGAATGCAAGCCCTTCTCCGGGAAGGCTTGGATGCAGGTCACGAAATGGTCGCAAAAGCCCAAAAGGAAGCGCATGACCAGCTAGAGAAAGCCAGGAACACCATCCAACAAGAGCGAACGGATGCGGCAGAAGAACTACAGAATCGAGTCGTTGATCTTACAACAGAAGCGTGCGGCCGAATCCTCGCCATGCCTCTGGAAGCTTCCCAGGTAGAACCAGCGGTTCAGAACGCGATAAGGGAGGAGAAGTAGAATGGAAACCCTCCTCGCTTCGGTTCCCTGGTGGCAAACAACGATCGTTCAAGCTTTCGGATTCATTATCCTCTTCGCGGTTCTCGGGTATTTCGTCGGGCCCGTGATCAAACGGATTTTAAATGTCCGACAAAAAGGTTTTGCCGACACCTTTGATCGCCTAGACGAAGACGAACGTCTCAGTTCGAAACGCCTCACCGAAGTAAAACAAGATCTCGACCAAAAAGAGGCGGAAGGCGAACGCCGAATCATGAAAGCTCTGGAAGAAGGCGCCCAGGCGAAAGAAAACGCGTTGACCGATGCGAAAAAA
Source organism: uncultured Planctomycetales bacterium (assembly GCA_964424925.1). Lineage (GTDB taxonomy): Bacteria > Planctomycetota > MHYJ01 > MHYJ01 > JACPRB01 > CAYRLD01. Next base: position 2,232 of record CAYRLD010000220.1, on the reverse strand, counting down.
CAGACCAAATCGATTCTCGATCGGGCATCCAGAGATGTCGACATCGAACGGGACAAAGCAATTCTCGAATTGCGAACCGAAATCACAAACTTAACGCTGCGCGCTTCAAGAGAGGTTGCCTCAAAAGTAGTAACGCCAGACGTGCAAGCAAACCTCGTGAAAAAGTACCTCAATGATCTAGAGGAGGTGCAGTCATGATTGAAAAGACCCTCGCGAAGAGATATGCAGCCGCCCTTCTCTCCGTTTCAGAAAAAGAGGGAAGCCTCGACGAAACGGGAGAGATGCTTCAATCCCTGCATGATGCGTACGAAACCAATCCACTTCTTCGAGTGATTTTTCACCAGCCGAAACTCTCTCGGAAAAAGCGAAAAGATCTCCTCCGAAAACCTTTCGAATCGACCGGAAAAAAATCATTCCTCGAATTCCTCGACCTACTCGTTGAAAAGAACCGAGTGGACATTCTGCCGGAGATTTCCGAAGCGTACAACGCCCTTGCCGATGCAGCCCGAGGAGTCGTCCACGTTCAGGTAAAATCGTTCCTCCCGCTCTCGAAAGAAGAGCAGGGACAACTTCAGACGAAATTAGAAGCCATTACAGGAAAAACCGTGGTGATGGACCACGATACAGATACCACCCTTCTTGGAGGGGTCACGATTCGCATCGGCGACTCGGTTGTCGATGGCACCGTACTGAACCGACTGAAAGAACTAGAAGAAAAACTGAATCGACTGAAAAGAAGATAGTCCAACCGGAGAAAACCAAATGACGGCAATCCGACCCGAAGAAATCAGCACCATCATTCAGAAAGAAATCCAGGCCTACGAAGCCGACCTCAAGATGGAGAGTGTTGGCGTTGTCCTGCAGGTGGGAGACGGCATCGCGCGCGTCTTCGGCCTCGACAAAGTCATGGCCGGAGAACTGGTTGAGTTTCCTGGCGGGGTGTTCGGCATGGCGCTGAACCTCGAAGAGGATTCTGTCGGCTGCGTTATCCTGGGCGAAGACCGCGGGATTAAAGAAGGGGATATCGCCAAATGCACCGGGCGAATCACCGAAGTCCCCGCCGGCCCGGAGCTTCTCGGCCGCATTGTGAATGCACTGGGACAACCGGTTGATGGGAAAGGGGCCATCCCTTCCAAAGCCGCCCGCCCCGTTGAAGATCGTGCGATGAACGTTGTCGAAAGGCAGCCAGTATTCGAGCCGATGGAGACGGGCTGGAAGGCGATCGATGCGATGATCCCAATCGGCCGGGGACAGCGTGAGTTGATTCTCGGTGACCGACAGACCGGAAAAACGGCTGTCTGCATCGATGCGATCATCAACCAGAAGGGAAAAAACGTTCAATGTGTCTATGTTGCGATCGGGCAGAAAGCCTCTACCGTCGCAAACGTGGCCGAAACTCTGGAGAAAAATGGAGCGCTCGAATACACCACGATCGTGAGCGCCACGGCGGACGAACCGGCCGCTCTTCAATATCTCGCCCCCTTCTCCGGAACCGCGATGGCGGAATACTTCCGGGAGAAAGGTGGACATGCTCTGGTGATTTATGACGATCTGACAAAGCACGCCTGGGCGTATCGTCAGATCTCGCTCTTGCTTCGCCGTCCTCCGGGGCGTGAAGCGTATCCGGGAGATGTCTTTAACCTACACTCCCGTCTTCTGGAACGATCCTCAAAAGTAAATGACGACCTCGGGGGAGGCTCGATCACCTCGCTTCCGATTATTGAAACGCAGCTGGGTGACGTTTCCGCCTACATTCCGACCAACGTAATCTCTATTACGGATGGTCAGATCTACCTCGAACCGGATCTCTTCAACGCAGGGGTTCGTCCGGCGATTAACGTTGGAATCAGCGTTTCCCGCGTCGGTGGTGCGGCCCAGACAAAGGCCATGAAGAAAGTCGCCGGGAAACTGAAGCTGGAACTGGCCCAGTTCCGAGAACTGGCCGCCTTTGCTCAGTTTGCAAGTGACCTCGACCAAGCAACTCGGGACCAGTTGACCCGAGGAGAAAAGCTTGTCGAGATCCTCAAGCAACCACAATTTACCCCGATGCCGTTTGAAACCCAGGTCATGATCATCTATGCCGGAACAAACGGATACCTCGATGATGTTGCCACCGACAAACTGAAGGAATTTGAGACCGCATTCCACGCGTTCATGAAAGAACGTCACCCTGCGGTCGGCGAAGCGATCCGACAATCGAAGAAATTCGAAGATGAGACGGCAACAAGACTT
>CAYRLD010000219.1:0-4724 GCA_964424925.1 uncultured Planctomycetales bacterium | reverse complement strand
CCCAATATGTTTACCGCACTCGGCTTCCAGTATTACGGACCGATCGATGGACATGACCTTTCGAAATTGACCAAAGTTCTTGAAAACGTAAAGCACCAGGACAAACCAGTCCTTCTTCATGTTGTCACAAAAAAGGGGAAAGGCCACCCGGATGCCGATACGGATCCGTACGGTCTGCATAAACACATCGGCCCCTGCCTCCCCGTGGAAGCGAAGCTCGAACCGGAAGGAAAAGAGCGCCCAATCGCGACCAAATCATACACCCGAGCTTTTGTCGATGCGCTTACCGACCTTTCGGAAGAAGATCCGAAGATCGTTGCGATCACCGCCGCCATGCCGGATGGAACGGGACTCGTCGAGTATGCGGAAAAATTCCCGGATCGTGTTTACGACGTTGGTATCAGCGAACAGTGCGCCGTCGCCTTTGCCGCAGGACTGGCTCATTCTGGACTTCGGCCGGTCTGTGCCATTTATTCCTCCTTCAGTCAACGTGCGTACGACATTGTTTTCCAAGAAATGTGCCTGAACAATCTTCCGGTAACCCTCGTCTTAGACCGGGCCGGAATTGCCGGGGAAGACGGACCGACCCATCACGGAAACTTTGATATCTCGGCTTTACGGACATTCCCCAACATGACCCTTATGGCGCCGAAAGACGAGAGGGAACTCCGAGAGATGTTGGAACTCGCAACCCGAGCAGAGGGCCCTGTCGCGATTCGTCTCCCGAGAGAAAAGACCCCCGTCTTGAATAATATTCCTCAAAATCCGGTGGAAATCGGAAAGGGAGAAATTCTTCGGGAAGGGAAAGATGGAGCGATCCTCGGATATGGCGTCACTGTGGCACGAGCACTGGAAGCGGCTGACATGTTGGCCAAAGAAGGGGTTCATATCACCGTCGCCAATGCACGCTTTGCAAAGCCCATCGACTCCAAACTATCTGCAAAATTGGTTCAATCCCATCCTTGGGTCCTGACCGTAGAAGACCACGCCTCCCAAGGAGGGTTTGGTTCTGCGGTTCTGGAAGAGCTTGCCCTTCGAAACGAAGATACAAGAAAGATCCACATCCACGCGATCCCAGATCGCTTCCTTCAACATGCGGACAGAGAAGAGTTGGTGCACTACCTTCATCTCGATGGAGAAGGGATTGCAGATGTTTGCCGCATGATCCTTGCAGGAGAACCAGCCCCAGAGCCAAACCCAGAGCAGCGAAAACATTTTTTCTACGAAGGGTAGAAAAATTCCTTCGGCAAGGTAAGATCTTGGCTCACGCGGGCGCGTGGCGGAACTGGCAGACGCGCTAGGTTCAGGTCCTAGTGATGGCAACATCGTGGAGGTTCGAATCCTCTCGCGCCCACCATACATTCCTTCCCCGTTTCCCTTTCTCTTTAAATTACTCTCCGGGCTGGAACATCCTTCGCGAATTTCTTTCCGAATATTTGGTTCCGAAGAACGTCGATCTGGCATAATTAGGGATGTCGGAGGGAGGGTTCCAACCGACTCCGAATGTCTTAAGGACAGCTCTAATATGTTCGTCCTTCGAAAAGGGGAAAACGAATCCGTCGAATATCTGGAGCCGAGAAGCGGTATCCTCTGGATTACGCTTATCATTTGCGCGCTCTCCCTCCTCAGCTACGAAATCCTTGATTTTCCCGGAACGGATGACTTCTTCAAACTGTTCCGAGAATCCGGGAAAGAAACGCCGGATCTCTTTCCCGAGGTCTTCAGACGGCTTCGTTGGCATCTGGCGACCTGGTTCGGAGTGGGCGGTTTGATCTGGGCCGTCGTAAGAATCTTTCCCACCTCTTTCCTCCAGGGAATCCCCGCGGCCCTCCTTCGACGGCTTCTGCCCGCAATTCCGATCCTGATCGCGTACCGAATTCAATTCCATCCGCGCAAGAAAATGATCCGCATCACCCGACGCGGTAAAACGCGGGAGATCTTCGCCCAAAAGGGAAAAGTAACCCTAAAACTTCATAGACCGGTTCCGAAGTCCTTCTTATATTTTTCGGTCTACTACGAAAGGGGAAATTCAGACTCGATCCCTCTTTATGAATTCCACGCCCACCTATCACAGGATATTTCCGCCGAGTTGATTCAAAAAACTCTTGCACGGGAAGATGACGCGGACGAATCCGCCCATACCCAGGCCTTCTATCTCGCCAAACAGGTCCGATTTTACACGACCGCCATCGAAATCGGGAAACGCGCCGCGAAAACTCTCGAGGTCCCCTTCCACGATGGAATCAGAAAGGAGGAAAAGGCGCACAACGATTTGGGGAGGCCTCTCTGGACTGTTCCTGTTTCAAAACCGGCACGAAAACAAAACTTACTGAAATTCCGAAAAATACCGGGGGGGTTCCGGACAAGAATTCCCTGGGTGACACCCATATATCTGATTCTGTCAACCGCCTTCGGGATATCCGGGGTCTTATTATCTCTGAAAATGCCCGTCATCTCCCCGGTGGCCGGCACCGTCGGATTCTGGCTGCTTTCCCTAAATCTACTCCTCCTTCTGGGAGGAAGATATTTTCTTGAGATTAAATCCGCGCGCACTCGAATCTTTTATCGCTGCATGGGGGTTTCCTTTCTCACGCTGGAGTTGGAGACGGATCGAATCGAAACGATATCGTATCTGCATACGGGTTTTGTTATCAATAGCGAGGAGAGAGAACTCTCCTTTGATATACAAAAACCGGGAACGACGGAAGAAATGAAGCTCCTGAAGCAGCAACTTCACTGGATGATCCGGAATGTTCTTTTGAAATTGAAAAAAAAGTCCGAAATAATGAAGTAGGATAAACGGAGGAATCATGATCGCACTTGTCGGCGCGGTAACGCTCGTTCTGATCGTCTCTGCGCTCTGTTCACTACTCGAAGCGGTGCTCTACTCTGTCCCGATCAGCCATGTCGAATCGATGGCGGATCAGGGAAAAAGATCTGGACGCCTTTTACAACGCCTCCGGAAAAACATGGACCAGCCGATCTCGGCGATTCTTTCGCTGAACACGGTTGCGCATACGGTCGGAGCCGCGGTAGCGGGAGCCATGGTCGCAAAACTATATGGCGAAGAATACCTCGGGTGGTTTTCTGCCATCTTTACACTGGCGATCCTCATCCTGACCGAGATCCTCCCAAAAACCGCCGGAATTACTTTTAACAAAAGACTCTCCGGGCCTCTCTCTTTCATCATACAAGGGCTCGTCTGGGGAATGTTCCCTCTGGTTTGGCTTTGCCAATTGACTACGAGAATCTTCACCTCCAAAAGCGGGCATGAAACAGACGTGTCGGATCATGAATTAATGGTGATGACAAAATTAGGGCTCCAGGCGGGAACCATCGACAAGATGGAAGGCGAGGTCATTAAGAATATCCTCACGATTGAACGGAAGGACGCGGCCGAAATCATGACCCCTTCTGAAAAGATGACCTCCCTGGCGGCAAAGATGACGGTGTCGGAGGCATCCCAACATCCCGATTTTTATAAACTGAGCCGATTCCCCGTTTTTGACAAAGACAAGGATGATATTGTCGGGCTCGCCCACCGGCCGCAAATCCTGAGAATGCTGGCGGAAGACCAGCATGATTTGACACTCAACAAGGTTATGACTCCGGTAAAATGGACTTCCGTCCATACCCCGGTTAGCGCTCTGCTTCATCTCTTCCTGGAAAAACGGAATAACCTTTTCATCGTACTCGATTCCCGGTCTAAAGTGGCGGGGCTCGTTACGCTAGAGGATGTCCTCGAAGAAATTATCGGCAAGGAGATTGTCGACGAGGAAGATCGAATCGTGGACATCAGGGAGATCACCCGTCGGAGACGAAAGGATGTCGAAAAGAGTTAACTCTGGGAAGCCGAAAGTAAATCCAAGCCTTGCCTGATGTTGAAGGACGGCTCATATCCGAGATCTCTTTTCGCCGCGCTGATATCGTACCAGTGAGAAGTGGAGATCTGGTGTGCAACGAATCGGGTCATCGGAGGTTCGGCCTCTTTCCCCAGAAGGCGATACCCGGTCTCCAACAAACCCCCGGCAAGATACGCAACCCATGGCTTGATCGATCGGGTCACCTTCGGAGCTCCGGACGCTTCCAGAAGACCATTGATCACTTCCCGAATCGGCCACGGTTCTCCTTGCGTGATAAAGTACGCCTTCCCGGAGCAATCCGCTCCCGGTTTGAGACGATCGAGAGCAAGAAGATGTGCGCGCGCTCCATCCTCTATATATGTGGTATCAATCCGGTTACTTCCATCCCCTACAAAGGCGAGTTTCCCTGCACGAGATCGCGCAACCAAGCGGGGTAAAAACTGCGGATCCCCTGGCCCCCAAATGAGGTGGGGTCGCAATGCCACCGTGGAAAGTTCCGACCCATTGGCGGCCAAGACCATTTGCTCGGCCTCCGCCTTTGTCGCAGGATAATTCGCCAAATAAGTGGAAGGATAGGGAAGAGATTCATCCCCCCCTTCAATACTGCCTGTCCCATGAACGACACTCGGAGAACTGGTGTAAACAAGACGTTGAATACGGTGATGACGTACCGCCTCGATGATATGTTTCGTCCCCAGAACATTGGGAGCCCAAAACTGGTTCCAGGTGCCCCAAACACCGGCACGCGCGGCAACATGAATGACGGCATCTACCCCTTCGACCGCAGAAAAAACCTCTTCTTTATTGGCAAGGTCTCCTTGCTGGACATCGACCCCCTGTTCTCGAAGTTGAGGATAGTCT
>CAYRLD010000218.1:0-4751 GCA_964424925.1 uncultured Planctomycetales bacterium | reverse complement strand
CCGAATCGATCAATCGATGCCGACCGCTCAAAGAAGGGGAAACTTCCTCGGGAGAAAGAATATGAAGAAGAACGATATCTCCGTGGGAGGAAGCCTCCAAAAGAGGCTTCCGAAGTGAGTCTTCCCAGAGATCAGACAAGAAAACAACCATTCCCGATTCTTTCGACCCACGAGTTACGGAATGTAAGGCCTTTTCGGGAGATTCTCTTTTCGCACCCGCCTGCTCCAGAACGGGAAGAAGTGCCCCCAAGGTTTCGAAAAAACGATCTCGAAAGAATACGCGTGCCGTTTCCGCCCAGGCAACCGCACCGAGTCCGGCGGCAAGTTGAAGCGCTAAATCGTGCTTCCCTCCCTTCCCGATGTACATAGACGAACTCGAATCAACAACGAGGTGAAGAAGAAGGCTCTCTTCGCGAGAGAACTCCCGTACAAAGAGATCCCCCAACCTCGCATAGAGAGACCAATCAATGGAGCGAGGATCATCTCCCGGAGAATATTCCCGGTGGGCAACAAAATCGGAAGTTCCCCCACGACGAGATGTGGACCACTCCCCCTCCTTCCGCCCGCGTACCGATTTGCGCACTGCAAGCCGAAGATTCTCTAATTGACGAAGAAACCGTTCATCAAACTTTTTCACGTCTTGCTTCAGCGATATCCAAAAGCATTCGATCTTTGAGATCTTCTACAGCATCAAACTTCAATTCATCCCTAATCCGGCGAAGAAACCGAACTTCTATGGAGGCCCCGTACAAATCTCCCCCCTCATAATCGAGAAGATGCACTTCCAAAAGAGGAGGCGCTCCCTTCTCATAGAACGTAGGACGGGAACCAAGGTTCGCTGCACCGCGATACGTTTTTCCTGAAATCACCGCATCAACAACATAGACTCCAAAGGGAGGCGAAAGGGAATTCCCCAGTTCTACATTGGCCGTTGGAAATCCAAGGTCCGTTCCTCTACGGTCCCCCGGAATAACAACCCCTTGTACCCCAAAGGGTCGCCCCAACAAATGCGTAGACTCCTCCATATTCCCCGAAGAGACCCGTTCTCGTATCAAGGTGCTCGACATAGGACGGCCATCCTGTTCTTTTGGCTGACAGGATTCGACAGGGATTCCAATCTCTTTTCCCAATTGCTCCAGGTATCCAAAATCTCCCTTGCGACCTTTTCCGAAATGAGAGTCATGTCCAAGAAGGATTCCGGAGGCGCCAACACCCTCAATAACAATGGACCGGATAAATTCTTCTGCCGATGTCTCCGCGAACTCCTTGGTAAAGGGAAGGAGAAGAAGGAAGTCGACACCAAGAAGATCGATCAAACGAATCCGTTCTTCGAGGGGAACCACGAGCGGAACCGGCATCCCTCGCAGAACCTCGGCGGGATGACGGTCAAATGTAATTAAAACCGAAGGGTTCTCTCCCGAAAGCTCACGAAGCTTTTGAATCACTCTCTGGTGCCCGCGATGAACGCCATCAAAAACACCCCAGGTAACCCAAGATTGCTTAAGACGGGAATCGGGAAGAGATTCGAGCCCTCGAAGGATTTCCATGAATATTAGAGCCCAGCGTGGGAAGGCGTGTGGGGACGCCGAATATTATTCTTAAAATCAGATTCAAGATCTTTGAGCAAGGGAGCCCACTTTTTCTGCTCTGCAGGCGTAATTTTATCCAACATTAAAATCCCATCTAGATGATCGATCTCGTGCTGAAAGAGCTTTGAATAGAGCCCTTCGGCCTCAACCTGTTGTCGTTGACCATCCATATCACCGATATCCACGACGACCTCTTCCGCACGGCGTACCGTCGCCTCCATCCCTGGTAGAGAGAGGCAGCCCTCTATTTCTTTCATTTCGCCCTGGCTCTCAACAATCACAGGATTGACAAAAACCCGCTCTTGATCCTTTTCTTCTGGAGATCCTGTGATATTAGCAATGAAAAATCGTTTCTGAATCCCCACTTGCGGAGCGGCAAGGCCGATTCCCCGACTTTGGTACATCATTTCAAACATCGCCGGGAGAAATTCTCGTATTTCATCGAGGTCATCCACAGAAGTAGACACTTCCCGCAGACGCGGATCAGGATAGTAAAGGACTTGAAGTTTGCTCATGGAGGCCGATTATAGCGAGATGGCCTCACGGAGACAAGATCGGTTACTGGATTGCAATGCAAGGTTTCTACCCCAGAATTCGTTACGAAAAGAGGTGTTGACACTGTTTCCCCGCAGGGCTAGATTACGACCTCGATTTATATCCCAAAACGAGCGTGAGGCCAGATCAATGGAGTCAAAATCCCAAGTCATTCAGCTCTTTACCCGAGCAGAAGAAGCGTTCAAAAAGAAGAATTATGATTACGCCCGCGATCTATTCAAGCAGATCATCACGGTAAATCCGGATCATGCCGACGCACGAAAAGCTTTACGAGCAACCATAATAAAGAAATATCAAGAGCAAGGAGGGCCGAGTAAATTCGCCCTCAAAGTAAAACTGGCTGCGGTCAATTCCAAAATTGCGGTAAACAAAACGAAACCGGCCAAGCTTCTAGACATCTGCCAGAACTTCCTCGTAGAGGATCCAAATGCAGCCAAGGTTCGCGGCGTTCTCGCCGGGGCGCTCATGAACCTCAAGAGCATTGCTGGCGCCGCCGTAGAAGCGGAAATGGCGCTGGAAGGCGACCCGCACAATATTCCTGCCGCGAAAGTATTGGTTTCCTGCTACCAATCGCTTGGGAAAATCCGAGAAGCACAAGTCATCCTTGCAAAGGTTTGCAAACATGCTCCGGACGACCGCGACCTAGAACGGCTACAACGGGATCTCGCGGCGGCAGAAACAATGAAGAAAGGATTCGAGGATACGGGGGGGGGCAAAGGATTCCGCGCCGCCTTGAAAGATTCAAAATCTGCCGAGGATCTCGAAAAAAGACAACATCTCGTACAAAGCGATGATGAAGTCCAGCAAGAGATCGTCACACTTGAAACGGAAATGAAAGAAGATCCAAACGATCCCCGTCTACCGAAAAAGATCGGGGACCTCTACTTTGAACGGAAGAAGGATTTCAAATCAGCCCGGGATTGGTATAAGAAAGCTCTCGACCTCTCCCCCCAAGATTCTGTTCTGCGGGACAAGGTCGATGATTGTGGAATCCGGCAATACGATGTGCAGGTCGCGGTCGCCACAAAAAAAGGCGACCCCAAACTGGCGGAGCTAAAAGCCAGTCGACTCAAATTCTATATGCAGTCTTTCGAACGCCGGATTGCCGATCGACCCACAGATTTGGGCCTGAGGTTTGAACTCGGAAAGGCCTATCTGCAAGCCGGAACTTCCTTCCTGGATAAAGCGATCTCGCAATTCCAACAGTCTGTAAAAGATCCGAAGAAAAAACTCGATTCCCATATCCATCTTGGACAAGCGTTCCAGAAAAAGAAACTTTTCGACCTTGCCGATGGGCAGTATCAGAAAGCCGAAGAGGGCGGGGTTGTACAACAATCGCGACTCCTCTACATCTGGTACGGTCGGGCACTCTGCCTTGCGGAAGCGGGCAACTTCGAAAAGGCGCTTGAACTGGGGAAGAACATCATGGAACTCGATATTGGGTACAAAGATATATCCCAACGCCTTGAACGGTGGCAGGCAGCAAAGGTCTAATTCCAACTGGATGCATTTTTTCCTGGCATCCCTACCCCCGCTTTGGTACATTTCCGCGCCTCGAAAGGAGATAGATACGTGGCTTTAACCATCCAGGGACTCAAGAATATTCGACAGAACGAGAAGCGTCGTCTTCGCAACAAGTCCATCAAGTCTGAAATGAGAACGGCTGTTAAGAAGGTTCTCGTGGCGATTAAGGACAAGAAAAAGGACGTAGCGGAAGCGGCTCTCAAATCTGCCTACAGCTCTCTGGATACGGCCGCGGCAAAGGGAGTGGTACATAAGAATCACGCCCGCCGTCATAAAGCTCGCCTGGTTGCGCGAGTCAATAGCCTTTCCTAGGGTTTCCCCCCCAAGAGACGTCTCCCACCTAAGAGGGCCCTCCATCCTCGATTCAAAACTCGGTACAGGCCCGATGTTTTGCCAAAAGAATGTATTTCCTCCGAAGGAGGAGAAAAGGTCCCCAACAAGAACCGGATCTTCTGACGGAGTCCCTTTGCCATAGAAAGATATCCGAGAGATCCAATACCGCCCCATCGGCGATTTTTCCTGACCGAGTGAATAATGATACGCGTAAGAATTCCCCTCGGCATCGGAACGTCAACAGGGGTCCCCAACATCTTTGAACAGAGGTAAAGCCCGATCTGAAGGGATTCCTCCACCCCCCATCGACGAGCGCAGGAAAAACTACGAGACAAATCTACCCCCGATCGAACAATCCGATCGATATCAACCAAGTGAATCAAAGTTTCATAGGAATGCTTAAGGGAATGCTCCGCAACAGTAACCAATAGATGATGCGGAGCCAACGCCCGTACCGGAGCCCCAGCAACGAGGGTGGGCCGAGACTCCTCCCAAAGTTCTTCCACTGGAATCTGGACCATAAAAAGAGGAAGAGAAGCGTTGATCACATGCCAGTGCAAGTGAATCGGAAAACGAGACTCTTGATACAAAGAAATAGAATTCAGGTAGATCCCGCCCCCCCCCAATATTTTCTCCAGGGGAACCAAGGGGTGATACCCCTCTTTTTCCAAGAAAGAAACGACTTCAACAACACACACACGTCGAAAAAGAAGGTCGAGATCCCCTAGAAACCACAACCCCAACATGTAA
>CAYRLD010000217.1:0-4771 GCA_964424925.1 uncultured Planctomycetales bacterium | reverse complement strand
CATTTAAAGGGTACCGAGGATTCCCGGCCTCGATATGCTCCTCCATTAATGAGGAAGTTGTTCATGGAATCCCCTCCTTCAACCGGATTCTTAAAGAAGGTGACCTTCTTTCGATCGACTGTGGTGCCACGTATAAGGGGTATGTGGGAGACTCCTGCATGTCCATGGGGGTTGGGGAAATCAGCGCAGAAACAAAAAGACTAATGGATATCACGAGAGAGTCCCTGGAAAAGGGAATCGAAGCCATGGGCCCCAATGTCCCTCTTTCTCACGTATCGGGCGCGATTCAAAAGCATGCCGAAGATCACGGATATTCTATCGTTCGAAAATATGTAGGACATGGAATTGGGCGGGACATGCACGAAGACCCCCAGGTACCCAACTATGTAATCGAGGGGTATGAGTTTATGCTCCGTCCCGGAGTCGTGCTCGCGATTGAACCGATGTTGAATATCGGAACCGAAGATGTGAAAACACTTTCAGACGATTGGACCGTTGTCACGAAGGATAGTAAGCTCTCCTGTCACTCTGAGCACACAATTGCCGTAACCGAAACAGGCGTTGAGGTCCTCACTCGCCGGGAAAGTGAAAAAGCCTTATAAAACGGCTCAAAAAGGCAAAAAAAACGCCTTTTACACCCGGAAATTGGTTTGACTTGCCCGAGGCCTTTTAATATAGTACCGCCTCTTTCTAGCATCAAATTTAACGGATATATATGTCAAAAGAGGAACCGATCCGCGTCAACGCGAAGGTGAAGGAGTCGCTTCCCAACGCAATGTTTCGGGTCGAATTAGAAAATGGTCACCTCGTTTTGGCTCATGTGTCCGGTAAAATGCGTATGCATTTTATAAAAATTTTGCCTGGGGATACGGTCATTTTGGAGATGTCTCCATACGACCTAACAAAGGGACGAATAGTTTATCGTGAACGGTAAATCATGAAAGTTAGATCATCAGTAAAACGTATGTGTGAGAAGTGCCAGATTGTACGCCGTAAGGGTATAGTCCGGGTTATTTGCGCCAATCCCAAACATAAACAGAAACAGGGGTAGTGAATGGCACGCGTCGCCGGAACAGAAATTCCAAATGACAAACAAGCTTGGGTCGCCATGACGTACGTGTACGGCATAGGAACCACCCTCTCCAAGAAAATCCTACAGGAAGCGGGCGTTCCTCTTCGTACGAAGGTACGGGAGCTTACAGACGACCAGCTATCGAGGATTAACTCCCTTCTGGAGAAAAACTATGTGGTAGAAGGGGGACTTCGTCGGGTCTTGCAGCAGAATATTTCTCGCTTAAAAGAAATTGCCTGCTACCGGGGTCTGCGCCACCGGCGGGGACTTCCCGTCCGGGGACAGCAGACGCAATCCAATGCAAGAACCCGGAAGGGACCACGAAAAACGGTTGCCGGTAAGAAAATCGCAACGAAGTAGGGTACGAAAGGCTAAAGAAGAATGGCAGACGAACCTCAAGAAAAACCAGCTGCGGAGGCCGCGCCGACAGAAGGAGGCGAGGTCAAGCGTTCCAAAAAGATGCGAAAGCTTGTCCCGCGCGCTGTTGCACATATTCAGGCTACCTTCAATAACACCATGATCACGATTGCAGATCCGAAAGGAGCCACACTATGCTGGGCTTCTGCCGGAACCATTGGATACAAAGGATCCCGCAAATCGACCCCCTTTGCGGCACAGAAGGCAGCGGAATCCGTTGCGGAAAAAGCACGCCGATTTGGGGTTCGAGAATTAGAAGTGAAAATCAACGGACCTGGCGCAGGACGGGAAAGTGCAGTTCGGGCTCTACAGGCAGCGGGTATTGATATCCGAGCCATCGTGGATGTCACCCCCCTTCCCCACAACGGCTGCCGGCCCCCGAAAAAGAGGAGAGTATAACGTATGGCGCGCATAATCGGTGCAAAGTGTCGAATCTGCCGGCGACTGGGAACAAAATTGTTCCTCAAAGGGACCCGGTGTGAAACGGCCCATTGCGCGATCGAAAAACGAAATAAACCCCCAGGTCAGCATGGAGACAAGCGAGTCCGTCTGACTGACTATGGGCTTCACCTTCGGGAAGTGCAACGAGCGAAAAAGATGTACGGAGTGATGCAACGTCAGTTCACCCTTTACTACAAAACGGCACTTCGCAAAGGTGGGAACACCGGAGACAACCTTGTTCAGTTGCTTGAACAGAGACTGGACAATGTTATTTATCGCTTGAGCCTGGCAAACTCCAGAGACCATGCACGTCAAATGGTTCTTCATGGGCACTTCCACGTGAATGGAAAAAAAGTGAGGATCCCTTCTTACCGGTTACAAGCCGGGGACATTCTGGAGTCTAACCCTCGAGATAAAAGCAAAAAGATCATCCAAGAAGCCCACGAAAACCGGAAAGATCTAGAAGTACCTTCCTGGTTGAAAGTGGAGGATGAACCACTCAAGGGCACGGTTGTGAACATTCCCCAAGCGGAGGAATTAGCCACACCGTTGGAAACCCAGTTGATCGTTGAGTACATGAGTCGTTAAGCGGAGGATATTGATGCGCGTTCGTTGGAAAGAGTTTGAACTCCCTCTTCGGGTAACCATGGATGACAGTACATCTACCCGGGAATACACAAAATTTCATGCCGAACCTTTTGAACGGGGATTTGGAACCACGATCGGGAATGCCCTTCGTCGGGTTCTTTATTCTTCCATTGAGGGAACCGCGGTTACCTCAGTGAAAATCAAAGGCGTCAGCCATGAGTTCAGTTCCATCGAAGGCGTCGTTGAAGATGCTACCGATATTGTCCTGAACCTGAAACAACTCGCCGTTCGCCTCGAAGAAGCGGGCCCGAGGACCATTACCCTAGACGTCTCTAAGAAAGGGCCGGTCACTGCGGGGGACCTGAAACCGGAGGCCGGAATTGATATCCTCAATCCCGACCACGTTCTCTTCAACCTTGCCGAAGATCGTAATGTCCACATGGCGATTACCGTAGAACAGGGTCGGCGTTATCTTACTGCGGAAGATCATGCGAAGGATATTCAGGAATCAGGCGTGATTCCGATCGACTCCAGTTATTCCCCGGTGAAACGAGTTCGCTACTCCGTGGAAAACACCCGAGTTGGAAAAAAGACCAACTATGATCGCCTTGCTCTGGAAATCTGGACAAATGGAGCGATCACTCCAGAAGAATCCCTGGTAGAAGCTTCCAAAATCCTCCGAAAACATCTGAATCCTTTCGTCCAGTACTTTGATCTGGGCCGGGAACTTCAGATCAACGAGAAGAAAGAAGAAGAACAGAGAAAGAAAGAGAAGGACCTGGAAGATCTTCGTACGAAGCTTTCGATGTCCATTTCGGAACTCGATCTTTCCGTTCGTTCTGCCAACTGCCTTCAAACAGAGAGAATTGAAACGATCGCAGAGCTGGTCGGCCGATCTGAGCCGGACCTCTTGAAAGTTCGGAACTTTGGTAAAACCTCTCTTCGAGAAGTTCGAAAAAAACTATCTGAAATCAACCTTACCCTTGGGGTGGACACAGAAGCCATCATGGGAACAAGCAACGCCGCTCACTAGCGGAGGGAGAAAAATAAGATGCGCCATCGCCTGAAGGGACGGAAACTGGGACGGACGACAGCCCATAGAAAGGCTATGTCCCGGAATCTCGTCACGAGTCTCTTCGTTTACGGTCGGGTAACCACCACGGTAGAGAAGGCGAAGGAATTACGCGGTATGGCCGAGAAACTCATTACCCTAGGAAAAAAAGCGGCTGACTCAGAAGGGGTAACCCGGCTCGCCTTCTTCCGAAGAATCCTACAGAGCATCTCAGACAAGGATGTGGCGCGAAAAATCATCAATGATATCGCCCCTCGCTTTGCAGACCGCAAAGGTGGCTATACCCGAGTAATCAAACTGGGGGGTTGCCGGTGGGATGGACAGGGGCGAGGCACTTGGGCGCATAACAGGCTCGGCGACAATGGCTCTAAGGCGATCTTCGAACTCGTCGTTAAGCAAGAACGAGAAGAAGAGATGAAATTGGCGGGACGAGGTCGAGCCGCGCAAGAGGCCCTGGCTCAGAAGCGGGCCGAAAAGAAGGCCGGTAAAACGGCCGAGAAGTAAACCCCCTCTTCTACCCGTGAAGAACTGCATTTTCTGCCAAATCGTCTCCGGGAAAATCCCAGCAGAACGTATCCTGGAAGACTCTCTCAGTATTGCCATCCTCGATATTAACCCACTGAGGCCCGGCCACACCCTACTCCTTCCCAAAGAACACCTTGAAACGATGCTCGATCTCCCCGAAAAGACGGTCGCGCACCTTACGAAACAAGCCCAGATCGTTGCTCGAGGGCTTCTAAAAGCGGGGGAAACCGAAGGGTATAACCTCTTCGCAAATAATCATAAGTGTTCCGGCCAAGCAATCCCCCACTTTCATTTCCACCTTGTCCCCCGACGCACCGGTGACGGGATTAAGTTTCAGTGGAATACCGGAGTCTATGGAGACGACGAGATGAGTGCGTGGGGAATGAGAATTCGGGAAGCGTTAGAAAAGTAAGCTATCCCGGAACATCGGCCTTAAGGTGCTCGACCGCTTCCTCCGTCGTGTCGGCAAAACGAAGAACCTTGGTCAACCCAAGAATCCCGAAGACGCCATGAATCTCGCTCGGAGTGTGTGTAAAAACGAGGTCCCCACCATGCTTGGTTGCGGTATCGAGAGAACTAATGAAGGATCCAAATCCAGCGGAAGAAATATACTTCGCCTCTTCCAAGTTCACGACAATCCGGTAAATCTTCTGCTC
>CAYRLD010000216.1:0-4826 GCA_964424925.1 uncultured Planctomycetales bacterium | reverse complement strand
CTCGTGATCTTGTCTCTCCTGGCCACCGTCTTTGCAAGTATCCAGCAGATGGAACGGGATGTTGCACGTAATCACGTTGACGATGTGCGGGCTCGGTTAGTCGCCACTTCGGGAGTCGAACACGGAATCGAGCAGATGAAGCAGACGCTCGATTTGGGCATCAGCGGATTCATGTCTAAGAATTGGCAATATTTCGGAAACGATCTTTCGGAGGTTGGTGATCCAGCCTTAATGGGCGTTTCTCTTGATGAGGCAAAAAACCCCTCCTTTGCCCTAGAGGTTGATGAAGACCCTCTGAATGCCGATCCGACTCCCAAACAAGTCGTGGTAAACGGGAAAGAGATCGGAATTACTTCCTTTCATGATACCGGAACGTATGGGATTCATGGTGATTTCTATAGTGTTCGCGTCCGCGATCTTCAGGGATCGATTCACATTAACGATGGTGTGGGGCAAGCCGGCGTCAGTGACACCAATAATGACGGCGCGATCGATGATAAAGACTCGAGTGTGAGTCAAAATCTACGACGGATTCTCAATAACCTTGGGGCGAATTCCGATGTAGGTATCTTTAATCTTGGAGACAAGATCCTTTCCGATCGTCCTTTCAATGGGTACCAGTATCTGAAGGAGCTCGAGCCGGTTCTCGGAACAGATGATTACAAGAAGGTGGAACGATTCCTGACCGCTTATGCCTGGGTCGATCCGAACGTAGCCAACCCCGTTCCGTTGAGTAAGGATGTAAAATACGAGTATCCGGTAGAATATTATCGTGGAGCAGACATCTTTCGGTACGGTCGGGGAAAAAACTCTACAGGTTCGACCCTTTCCTACCCTCTGAAATTTACCTCTTCCATTTCTAGTTCTACAAATTACGCCATCTGGGGTATGGATGAATTGAATCCGCAGTGGATTGAAATGGTCAGTCGAGCCCCTATTAATATTAACGCAGCGGAGAAAGAGGTCTTGGTTGCCCTGCTCGATGGTCTTCAAGGCTTTTTCTTGCTCGAGCGGCGTGCCAACAATCTTGCCGGTTGGCAGAGCGTCTATCAGTGGTTGAACGAAGGGCATAACTTTGCGGCCGGCGGGAATGACAAAGACGAACTGGGCTACCTTTACAAAACGATTCCGATTGTCGGTCCCGGAAGTGCCAGTACGACCGGCCAGACCATTTCGGCGAATGCAATTGCGGAACATATTATCGCTTGCCGAAACCAAACGAGCACGCCCGCGAGTGTTTCTCCTGGGTTTGACTACTCCACCGTTTGGTTTGGGGGGCCTTTTGGTTCCTGGAAACAGTTCAACCAATTCTGTGACAATTTGCTCACGATCGGGCTCTTGAAAGACAACCGAAGTTTTGTCGACTACTCCACATATGGAACCAATCAGTCACTGGTCCAGCAGGAAAAGGCTTCTCAGGCGATCGTGGATGTTTTGAAGGCGAACTTCAATCCGAACCTGCACCTGAATGAACTCAACCCAGATGAGAATATGTGGTCGTTTGTTGATAAGACCGATCTGATTACGCACTCCACCGAGTTTGTCTTTCTTCCTTGTGGTTACTACGAAGTAGAAGCGATTGGATATGTCGTCCGGCCTGTCGGGGGATACGACGATGTCCTGCTCGCTAGTGACAATCAGATCATTGCTACGAAGCGGGTTGCCACCGTGGTTCGCCTTTTTGAAGTTTTCCGCCACTCGAGCCAGAAAGATTTTAGCGGCGGAAAGATTTCCGCTCGGGCGAGTTATCCCGTATCGAACAACAACAGAACCCTCGAAATTGGCCCAGAACCGGATCAAGGAAAAGTGCCTACAGAAAACGAGTGGTCTGGGTATCTAGCACTCTCTACCTCAGGTGGGTTAGGGATTAATAAAGCTCCCAAGTCGGTGATGAGTACTCCGGCGGGTGCCAAAGAGATGGACGAAGCTTTCCACGGTCATTTTAGTTGGGATTTCAAACTTCATTACCATTGCAATAACATTCGGGAGGATCTTGCGAAATTTTCCCAACCGGGGGAATACGTATCGAATCTTCCTGACAGGACCGAGACTCTTGCGGGGCCGTACGCCCCGCCGATGGGGGGGGGGGATCTCTATCGCCTCGCCCGTTCCTTCCGGATGAATACAGGCTCTACGACCGCTCCGCCACTCAATTATCGAGCCCCTCTCGATCTTCGGATTGATGGAGGATATTCCGAACGGAACTCCGCCTCTGCTTATTGGCTCTCTCAGCAGGCGATCGGCTCTTCTATTGGGGTGTCCCAGGGAGCGATCGCGATGTGGATGAAGCCGAACTATTTCCCCGGGATGTCGGGGAAGCCGCGGATGAAGCTGAGTATGGACCGGTTGCACGGGGGATATTACACCTGGTACTGCAACCCGAGTTCGTTCATGCTCCTATACACGGCGACGCATGATATGCCTTCATATCAGTCTTCGCTCTCTGAGAACGGGAACCCTTACTATAACTACGGAAGTCCTTTCGGCGTGCTTGGGATGAGGCCGATGTCCCTCGGATGGGGCTACGGCTACAGCGGAGCGACCGGGTACTCTGGAGGGGGTTCGTATACGATTGCAGAGGGGGGGACCCTGACGCCGACGTTGAACCATCTGACGCATCCGGATGCCGCGACGAAACCGTCTCCGATGCAGGCGCATAAGTGGATGCATGTGGTTCTTACTTGGAAGACCTCCGATAAGAATGCGTGTAAGATTTATGTGAACGGCGTTTATATGCCTGGAACGTTGCCGGTCTGGTATTCGAACTACAAGTGGAATAGCGGCGTCGATTGGAGTAAGCATTCGGATGGAACGCGTAATACCGTTCGTATGGGAGCCGTTTCCCGCTACCGGAACACGTCCAGTTGGGGATATGACCGAAACTGGCCTGCGGATGCGACGCTCGATGAACTCTATTTCTGGCCCAAATTTAACGGATATCAGGCAGGGCTGAGTCTTTGGGAAGATGGTCGGTACCGAAAACCGAACTCTGATCAGGAGGCGTATTTCCTTTCGGAAAAGATCGATCTTACGGCCGGGCAGAGAACTTTGCCCCCTCCCTCGACCGTTCTTCCTCCGATGTCGACCGGAACCGGCTCCTCCTCAACCGGTACGGTTACCTCGACGGCCTCTCCGAAGGTACGGTTGCTCGGGGCCTCTTGGACCTGGTATGCCGAAACGGTGGACCCCTCGACCGGAGAACCGCTCTTGTTCGACAGTACGACGAGTGGATACCTTCACCCGAAGGTTGCCATTACGATTCTAGATGGGGGGACCGAAACGACGCCCCTTGTGGATGACAAGTATAGCCCCATTGCGCAAGCGAATGGTCAGCCTCTGGAGTTGACGGGGGATTTCCAATATCGGGTTCGCTTTTCGATTCCCGATCAGAATTTTGACACGATCCTTCTTGCCACTCCGGTTTTCGATGATCTGACTATTTTCTATCAGACCTCGCAGTCGATGTTTGTTCGTTATGTTATGGAATAAGTAGGAAAACCTTGATGATTTACGCACTTCTGGCGACAGCCCTTCTGCTTCCCCTGGGGGATGACCCTCGTTTGGAACCACAACCGGTGACGGTTCGAAAGCGGGCGGGGCAATGGGAACTTCGCATACGGGTGCGTGCCGACTTTCCGGATAGAACGATTCTTAATATTGCCGTACAGCCTCGGATTCTCCGGTATATGGATACGAGAAAGACTCTTGTCTGGGATGAGCCGGAAGCCTCCGCTATAAAACGTCGTGCTCAGGTTCGGCGAAAATATGCCGAGGTTCGTGTCAATATGCCGACCTTGCAGAGTGTTCGGGTCATTTATAAGGTCGATCCGTATCGTCAACGAAATGGGTTGAAGTTGGATAAACCGGTCGAGGTGATTCAAGATCCTTTCCCGACCGGTTCGGTGATCGAACGACTGAAAGCCCTCGAATCGGGCTATCGATATACACTCGATACATTGACTCCGCAACTTGACTCCTTGATTTCCAAATTGGAAAAGGCGGCGAAGACGCAGAATCCCGAACCGGCGATCGTTCGCCTGGTCAACAAGGTGATTCAATTCCGTGAGAAGTGTCGCCGCCGGATGGAGGATGGGGCGTATCTGGGTACAGTCGGATATCTCGATTATGTAAGCGGCGATGCAATCACGCTCTGCTCCTGGCTGGTCAGCAACGAGTCGAAGAAACCTTCCAAGCAGGGCGGCGGTCAGATGGGAGACGGTGGTCAGGGGCAGGAATCTCCCGGATTGCTTGACGACCCAGAAGGAACGAATGAAGGGGGAAATGAAGAAGGGGGCGCCTACTCTGAGGAGGGGCTCAAGGAGAAGGGCGCGGGAAATATCCGGACGGAATCATTTACCCGGATCGGGAAACTCCTCGATATCATTCCGAATCTGCACAGAGCCGAGACGTTCTTTATTCTTCTCAGCGAAGCGCGGATCGCCATTGAGGCTATGTGGGAAGAGAAGGTGGTTTCTACGAAGGTGGTGGCCACTTTCCGAAAAGCGCTCGACTTTGTTGAGAAACAACTCGGTGAAGAACGCCTTCCCGTGATTACGATGGGGCTTATGCGACGGGTCCAGTCGGTTCTCGAGCAAGCCAGTACTGGAATTCTCCCTTCTGAAGAGAGCGTGAAGGAACTGATCAATACCCTTGAGGCGGAAGAGCGTAAAGTCGCGCAGGTTTCCTAGACTGTTTCTCCAGGGGGGGGAGTGATGTGGCCTTACCATCCCTATTACAATAGGCCCGATCCCAATGCGCGCAAAAGCCTGCGGTGTCGCTGTGGTTATCGGGGCTATACGCTCGGAAAGGGACAGAAAGCGCAATCG
>CAYRLD010000215.1:0-4858 GCA_964424925.1 uncultured Planctomycetales bacterium | reverse complement strand
GAGAAAGATTCCCATGGCTTCCGTTCGGTCTGGCGATGTTGTCGGGGAGCACCGAGTAATATATGGGACGCTGGGAGAGTCGATCGAAATTGTTCATCGCGCTTCCAGTCGAGATATTTTTGCTCGTGGCTCTCTCCGAGCGGCTCGCTTCCTTTCTAAGGCAAAACCGGGCCTCTATCATATGTTAGACGCAATTTAGAGTGATTTCTCTAAATCCTTGACACTCCGGATGTTGGCTGCTTGAATATCACCCTCTAATTTGCTCCGGGAGGCCTTTTTGACCCAGAAAGAAAACCAGAAGACCCTCACTAAGTTTGAAATCGTTCGTACGCTCGCAGAGAAGAATGAACTCGAGGTTGCGACGACACGCAGGTTAGTGCAAGGGATGCTCGACATGATTATTGAGTCCCTTGTGAATGGGGACAAGATTGAACTCAGAAACTTCGGCGTTTTTGATGTCATTTCTCGCGCGGGAAGAATCGCACGCAATCCACGCTCTAGGGAAGAAGTCTATATACCGGAGCGCAAGGTTGTGAAATTCAAACCAGGAAAGATTATGGAAGACCGGATTACCGTTCCCAGTATGAAGGGTGGTATACAGCCGGCAAAACGGGAAGGGAACGATGAATCTCCACGAATACCAAGCGAAGATCCTACTCAGTAAATGCGGTGTTCCCATTTCAGGTGGGAAGGTTGCGACAACTCCTGAAGAGGCTTCCGAAGCCTTCTCTCCTCCTCTGTCTGTTGTGAAAGCTCAGATACACGCAGGCGGACGTGGTAAAGGGGGCGGGGTAAAGCTGGTTAAGAGCGCTGATGAGGCTCGGGCGGCGGCAGCAGGGATGCTCGGGAAGCCCCTGGTTACGCATCAACCGGGCCCGGAAGGGCGCGTCGTGCGTAAGGTGTATGTAGAGGAGGGGTGTGATATCGAGAGGGAGTATTACCTCGGTGTCGTGATCGATCGCAAAGTCGGAATGCCTGTCTTGATGGCCTCCACGGAAGGGGGGGTCGAGATTGAAGAGGTTGCAGAAAAATCCCCGGAGAAAATTCTCAAGGAGCCGATCGATGTTCGTACCGGTCTTGAGGGATACCAGATGCGCAGGGTTGCTTTCGGGCTTGGCCTTTCCGGGGATAATTCCAAATCATTTATGAAGATGGCGAGCAATCTGGTAACGGCATTTATTAAAAATGATTGCAGCCTTCTTGAAATTAATCCCTTGGTTCTTCGGAAGTCGGGTGGATTCCTGGCTCTTGATGCGAAGATGGGGGTCGATGATCGCGCGTTAGCACGACACCCAGAAATCGAAGAGATGCGAGATATTCATGAAGAAGATCCGAATGAATATGAGGCGGCTAAATTTGGTCTTTCGTATGTATCGATGGATGGAAATATCGGTTGCATGGTAAACGGGGCTGGGTTGGCCATGGCAACGATGGATATCATTCAGTTTTCCGGTGGGAATCCGGCCAACTTTCTGGATGTCGGGGGAGGCGCGACAAAGGATCAAGTCAAGATGGCGTTTAAGCTCCTTCTGGCGAATCCGAAAGTAAAAGCCGTCCTGATTAATATCTTTGGTGGGATCCTTCAGTGTGATGTTCTTGCCAGTGGAATCGTGGCGGCGGTCAAAGAGGTCGAGGTGACCATTCCTGTGGTCGTTCGCCTGGAGGGAACCAATGTGGAGCGGGGACGCGAGATCCTTGCCAATAGTGGATTGAAGATTGAAAGCGCAGCCAATATGGGCGAAGCCGCCCGCAAGGCTGTGGAGGCGACACGATGAGCGTTCTAGTCGATAAAGATACACGGGTCTTGATTCAAGGCATCACGGGAAGTGCGGGAAGTACACACGCCCATCATATGTTGGAATATGGGACCCAACTCGTGGCCGGCGTTACCCCTGGAAAAGGGGGGCAGATGTTTGAGGGAAAGGTTCCCGTCTTTAATACGGTGGAAGAAGCCGTTCGAGAAACGGGAGCGAATGCGAGCTGTATTTTTGTTCCTCCTCCCTTTGCGGCCGATTCTGTATTAGAAGCTTCCGATGCGGGTATTCCTCTGGTGGTTTGTATTACAGAGGGAATTCCGATTCTAGATGAAGCGAAAATTCGTCCTTTCCTCGAGGCTCGGGGAACACGGATGATTGGTCCGAACTGCCCTGGGTTGATTACTCCGGGAGAATGTAAGATCGGAATTATGCCCGGATATATTCATAAGCGCGGTTCGGTTGGGGTTGTTTCTCGTTCGGGAACCTTAACCTATGAAGCGGTTTGGCAACTTTCGAACCTCGATCTTGGCCAAACTACCTGTATTGGAATTGGTGGGGACCCGATCCAGGGGACCGATTTTGTCGATGTGTTGAAACTCTTCAATGCGGATGACGAAACAGAAGGCATTATCCTGGTGGGTGAAATTGGCGGAACGATGGAAGAAGAGGCTGCCGCCTTTATTAAGGATCATGTGAAAAAACCGGTGGTTTCCTTTATCGGTGGTCAGACCGCTCCTCCTGGAAAACGAATGGGGCACGCGGGTGCGATCATTCAGGGGGGGAAGGGAACCGCAGAAGAAAAGAACCGAGTTCTCACGGAAGCGGGAGTTCATGTGGTCCAGAGCCCTGCGGACATTGGCGCGAAGATGAAAGAGGTTCTGAAGGGATAGTTGAGCTTCATGAAGCTTTCCCCGAAAGCCATTTCGAGCATAGTCTCTCGTGCCCTACGGGAGGATATAGGGGCGGGAGATCTCACTTCGCGGATTCTCCCGAACAATTCTTCGGTTGATGCGAAGATTATCGCCAAGCAGAAAACCCTCTTGTGTGGAACTCCCGTCCTCCGGGAAGTTTTTTCTCGAAAAGGGTGCTCTCTCACGCTTCTTGCTAAAGAGGGGGCTCTTGTCCGATCTGGAACCGCTGTTGCGCGGATTCGGGGTCGTGTTCGTGATGTCTTGGTGGCCGAACGAGTCGCACTCAACTTTCTACAGCATATGTCAGGGGTTGCGACACTGACGGCAGAATATGTAAAGAAGGCCGGGTCTGCACGGATCTATGACACCCGTAAAACTCTTCCGGGACTCCGGACCCTTCAAAAATATGCGGTGAAATGTGGGGGTGGGTGGAATCACCGGATGGGCCTTTATGACCAAGTTCTTATTAAAGATAATCATCTAGAAATTCTAAGAAAAGGGGAGCTCTCAGAACGGCTCTCTCAAATGCCCCGGCCTATCGAGATTGAAGCCGCAACGGAAAAACAGGCTCTTACTTTTGCATCTCTTCCGATCGATATTATTTTGCTCGATAACTTTTCTCCCGTCCGTTTACGCAAACTTGTTCGCGAAATCAGAAAGGTCAATCGCAAAGTGATTCTAGAGGCTTCCGGTGGGGTCAATTTGAAAACGGTACGTGCCATTGGACGCTCGGGGGTTGACCGGATCAGTGTTGGTGCTATTACTCATTCTGTCTTGGCCTCTGATTTCTCGCTCAAATTATGAACGCAGATAGGATTCGGGATGGGATCAAGGTCTCATCGGTAGGTAATCATATCCTTTGCGTTGATCACTGTTCTTCCACCAATGATCTTGCTTGGAAGGAATCTGATGCAGGGGCCCCCCATGGGACGGTGATCTTTGCAGAGAGCCAAGCCTCTGGAAGGGGGCGCAGGGGGAGATCCTGGGTCTCTCTGCCGGGAAGTTCCCTTCTCTGTTCTGTTCTTCTGCGCCCCAGGATTCCTCTACAAAGGTTGCCTCTGGTGACCGCCTTAGGGGCTCTCGCGATAACCGATTTGGCTCAGAGATATGGGATTGAGGCTCGTGTCCGGTTTCCTAATGATGTGTATGTGGGGCGGAATAAGTTAGCCGGAATCCTGGCGGAGTCCCGGTTTTCTTCCTCGGAGTCAGGCGCCATAGTCGTGGGTATAGGTGTGAATGTGACGGGGTTTCCTTCGGATCTGCCCTCCACCTCTCTCTCCGCAGAGTGTGGGAAAGTCGTGGATCGTGAAGAGGCCGCTCGGCACTTGATTGAGTCGGTTGATCAATGGGTTTCTCATCTCGATGGGCCGGTGGAACCATTTCAGAAGGCTTGGCAGAGCCGGTCAGATTTGATCGGGAATCGGGTGGTCATTCGACAGGAGGGGGAAGTATTTCCCGGAACAGTTCTCGATGTTCATTGTCTGGAGGGAGTTCGTCTTCAACTGGAAGGGGGGGGCGAAAAGCTTTTCCGGGGAGAGTTTATCGAGAAGCTGGATTTACTTTAGAATTTGTTCTCGCGTAATATTTTCTCTAAACGGGTTTTCTCCAAACCCGAAAACGCGACTCCGATAATCTCCCTTGCGTTTTCTTTTTGAAGCAGCGTATGTGCAATATCTCCCGAAATCTCCATCGTTTCCCCGGAGGGAAGCGTTATTTTTAGTTCGACATGCTTGTTGCTTTCCCACGACTCCGGTGCAAGGGCACACTCCTTATGGAAGCCTTCTTCTTCATAGGCGGTGCATAGATCGCACATCTTTCTTTCGATGCAGACTCCTCCGAGAGAGAGGTCGAGGGTGGTGGCACGAATTTTGGTCGTTGCCCCGATAGAAAAAAGGATGTCCAAGGCGATCGGGACGCGTTCTTCTCTTCTCCGTTCCTTCCAATGAATCTTCATGTTGAGACGAGCTTCAATACGTTCGTAGAGGCTGTTAATGAAGATCGGTTTATCCAATACTTCATACGGCCCGAGGGAGGTTAGTTTCTTATGTGAATCCAATTTCTCATCAAAGAATCGGGAAAGGAAGATAACGGGGAGGTCGCTTCCTTGAGCACAGAGATCTCCGATGATGTCCATTCCATGAGGGCGGGGCATTTCCATGGCAGCGATGGCAAGGTCATACCCACCTCTCT
>CAYRLD010000214.1:0-4876 GCA_964424925.1 uncultured Planctomycetales bacterium | reverse complement strand
TCTAAAAAGTGGGTAAAGAGGATCGATTCAATTTCGTGGCGTTCAGCACCGAGGCACGTCCCTTCCAGACCACCCTCATTGCTGCGAGTGAAGAGAACCGGAAGAAAGCCTTCCGGTTTATCGATGAACTCTCTCCGCGAGGAGCGACCGCGATCGAAGAAGCGCTCGAAAGATCGCTCGAGATGTTCACCGAAGAGGAACGTCCCCGCATGCTCGTCTTCCTGACAGATGGAACTCCCACGATCGGGGAGACCAACCCCGAAAAACTCGTCGCTAAGGCGAACAAAATAAACGAAGGCAAAGCACGTATCTTCGTCTTCGGCGTAGGAGAAAATGTAAATACCAAACTTCTCGATAATCTCGCTAGCGAGAACGGAGGAACGGTCGACTACGTCCTCCCAAAAGAAGATGTGACCGACCGGGTGGCGAACTTCTATGACCGGATCGCAAACCCCGTCCTTTCGGACATCAAGATTCGATTCAACGATCTTGCGGTAACGGACATCTACCCCCGTACCGTGCCAGACCTCTTCAAGGGGCAACAGATCTCCCTCTTCGGGCGGTACAAAGGGTACGCCGGAAGTTCCGATACCGGCCGGACGGTGATCGTCACAGGAATGGTCCAGGGAAAGAAAGTGCGGCATGAATACCGCCTCGCTTTCCCAGACCGGGCCACGTCAAACGATTTCCTCCCCCGCGTCTGGGCAGGCCGAAAGGTCGCTTTCCTGATCGACCAGGTAAAAAAGAATGGAGAAAATAAGGAAGTCATCGCCGAAATTGTCTCGCTCGCAAAGCGGTACGGCATTGTTACCCCCTACACCAGCTACCTCGTCGCTCCCGATACCCACACAGCAACGGGAGGCCCCATCGCAATGAAAGGGGACAAACCCTTTAAGAATAAACTGGCCGCTTCCGAGTCTTATGGAGGACGTGCCGTGCAGGAGTCAAAAGACATGGCCCAGGTCCGGAAAGTAGAAGGGCTGCATGAGCTTGATCGAGCGGCCGAAAGGCGGAACCGGGGCGCGTACCGGATCATGAGAACGATCGGTGCGAAGACCTTCTACTTCTCTGGCGGAGTCTGGCACGACTCTGAGTACAATGCGAAAAAACATACCGAGATCGAGAAGATCAAACTGGCAAGTGACCGGTATATGGAACTCGTAAAAGAGAAGCCCAGCCTGGTCCGATTTCTCTCTCTTGGGAAGATGATCCTGCTCTTCGACGGAAAAACCTACCAGATCACCGGATAACCGTATGCGGAAAGCCGGGAAGGAGACCGCGCTCCTTCTCGGCTTTTTCGTGTACATTCCTCCCCCCCTCTCCCTAGAATACCTAACCATGATCACACTTCTATTCGCAAGTGCGCTCTTCTTCCAGGAGGGCGGTCTCGAAATAATGGAAGCGGAGACCCTTTATCAGGAAGGGTGGCTCTTCACCTTGAGTGAATCCTATAAACAGAAAGGATCTCTCTACGAAGGATCTGACCGGGTAGCGAACAGCCTCGACCAGTTGAGAACCGACCACAGGATTACGGCGAGCGTCAACTACGGGATTCTTCCCGAGCTAACATTGACCGCTCTGGTTCCGTGGGTTGTGCGCGATCTCGATTCAGACTCGGGGGGCCTCTCCGACGAAGGTTTGGGAGATATTTCTCTCCTGGCGAAATACAGACTCTTTCGATCAACCGCACACCAGAAGTCGGACAACTTTGCCATTCTTGCTGGTCTCGAATTCCCCACGGGCGATCACGGAGACGATGATCTTCCGATGTCTCTGCAACCGGGATCGGGTTCGTGGGACCCATTCATCGGAATCGCCGGGACACTCGAAAGAGGCCGGTGGAAGATCAATTCAACCCTCCTCTATCAAGCAGCGGGATCGGGGGACGATGGAGACTCCTTTGGAGACAAGGTCGCATTCGACTTTGCTGTGGGAAATCGCTTCTGGATCGAGCCGTATCCAGGCCCTGCGATGAGTGCAGGGGTCGGGCTTCGCTGGGTACACGAAGAAGCATCGAAAGAGGGTGGCGTGACGAACCCCAACAGTGGAGGAGATCATATCTCCGCCCGTATCGGCTTTGTATTTCATCCCCAACCGGTCTGGGACATCGTTGCAAAGATTGAAGTGCCTCTCTATCACGATGTCGATGGAACCCAGTTGGTGGAAGACTTTTCTATTTTCTTCGCGATCGGATACCGAATATGAAGAAACTGCTGCTCCTGGCAACCATATTTCTTCTGCACTGCGGAACCCCTGGAAAACAGGTCGACCCGGTGAAGGAAGATTTCGCCTTCCTCGAAATTCAGCTTCGAGGCTGAACCTGAAATGAAGAGCTTCCGGGCCTGTTCCGGACGCTACGGGGCCTGTACGGCTCTGACCCGCAGATTGATATCGTAAAGCAGATCGCCCGTGTGCGCGTTCCCAAACAGATGACCTTCGACTGGACCGTTCTCGAAGAAGGTCTTCAGCGAAACAACGTGGGACTCGGTAATATCACTCTCTCGGCACACATCCGAATCGAGAAAAACCGCGCCCTCCTCACCAGCGGCCAGGGGTTCGACCTCGAATCCGCTGATCAACCAATGGAGTGGCGCAGCCTTCTCTTCTCGGACGGCACCGTGAAAATGATTCCTTAGCTCCCGAATTCGAACAGAGAACTGCCGATCTTCACCCGGTCGCCCTTGTGCAGGACGGTCGGCTCATGAATGGCGGTCCCGTTTACATACGTTCCGTTCGAACTACCGAGATCTTCGATCACCACTTCGGTCTTGAACTTCGATACCCAACAGTGGTACCGGGACATCGACTTGTCCCCTACCGAAACTTCGTTGTAGGGATGACGTCCGATCCGGAGTGACTCTTCGATCGCAAAGAGGCGTTCCGCCCCCGTGCCTTGCCGATACCGCAGCATCGGCTTGTCCTTGGAATGACCCATTACTTCCCCCTCTCTTGTGAATCCTTAATCCATTTATACTTTATAAAGTATAAAGTATGAATTCAAGGGTAAAAATAGAAAATTCAGATCTTTTCGATCCTTTGAGGGAGAACACTTTCGGTGAATCAGAAATTCCTTAGAATGACGCGATGTGGAAAGGAAGCGTTGTCGCACTTCATGTCACCCCGGTACGGGGAGAAGAGACCTCCGTAGAAGAGAGCCTCGAAGCGGTCGCCGGACGTGGGATCAAGGGGGATTACCGGTGTGATTCACCCGAACCGGTCTCACCCAAAAGACAAGCAACCTTGATCGAATGGGAAACGCTCGAAGCCTTGGAAAGAGATTCCGGATTCACGGTCGAAGCGAAAGAGATCCGCAGAAACATCGTGACCAAAGGCGTTCCCCTCAACCATCTCGTCGGAGAAGAGTTCGAGGTGGGAGGCGTCCGTATGAAAGGGATCATGCTCTGTGATCCCTGTAAAGAGATCGAAGAGAAAACGGTCAAGGGAATGAGAGCGGCGCTCGAAAATCGGGGAGGCCTGCGAGCCGAGGTACTCACCTCCGGAATAATTCTTCCCGGAGATGCCGTTACTCCTTCGGACTCTGCCGGGCGAGGAACTCGGTAAGAGCCTCCTTCGCTTCCCGGGGGAAATGAACCTGAATCCGGTCCCCCGCTTGAATCTCTGTCGTCCCTTTCGGAATGATCAACTCACTCCCCCGGTAGATCGCCGTCAAAAGAACATCTGCCGGAAAACGGATCTCCATCACTTTCTTTCCGGCCAGTTCCGAGTGTTCATCGAGAGTGGTCGAAAGAGAACGGAGGGCATCGCCGTGAATCGTCTCCTCCCCTTCCCCGGCGAGGTACCGTTGAAGAACTTCTTCCTTTCCCTTCGGAAGCTGAATCGCCAGGCGATCGTCCACCTCTAGCTGCGTCTCCCCTCGAGGAATAATCAGTTGCCCTCTTCTTCGAATAGAAGTCAAAAGAACGTCCGGCGGGAACCGAAGATCCTTCACCAGGTTTCCGACAAAGCGGGAGTTCTTCTCGAGGTCAAAGGGAATAATCTTGAGAGCCTCATCCACCCGGGCATCCCCAAGCCCTTCCACCTTTTGGGCCTGGTCGAGCGTCACCTTCGAGATCGCCCGCATCATGTCGTGCCGGCTGAGGATCCCGACGATCTTTCCGGACACATTGGGATCGATCACCGGAACGTAACTCACATCGTGCCCCGCGACGAGTTTCATCACTTCGGCAAGGGTCTGATCGGGATAACAGGTGATCAGTTCGGACTGGGGCAGATCACCCACCCTTCCCATTTCCGCCAGATCGATCACCTGGGAAACTTCCTGGAACGTGGTGATACTCAAAAGCTTTCCTTCCGAGTCGAGAACCGGAAAAGCGAACTGCTTCGACTTCTTGAACATCTTCAAGAGATCTTGAATCGAGAGATCGGGCCCGACCACATCAAATTTTTTACTCATTACCTGTCCGGCGACAACGTAATCGAGAACGCTGTGCGGACGCTTGGCTTCAATGTCGAGTCCCCGCCTCTTCAGTTTGAGCGTATAGATCGAATCCTTCATCATCAACTGCGCAGCCACGCCCGCCACAACCACACCGGTCATGAGGGGCAGGATCATTTCATACCCCTGGGTCATCTCAAAGAGGATGAGAATCGCTGTTATGGGCGCCCGCCCCGCTCCGGCAAAGACAGCCGCCATTCCAACCGCCGCATACGCACCGGATTCACCGATCTGCCACCCCGTTCCCACCTTGTCAAAAAACCATTGAAAAAACTTACCGAACGCACCCCCGAGCATCGCCCCGATAAAAAGCGATGGAGCGAACACACCCCCCGATCCGCCGGAGCCGATCGTAATCGATGTCGAAAAGATCTTCAGAAGAACCAGGCCCGCCAACAAAGCCATACCCAGTTCTTCCTT
>CAYRLD010000213.1:0-4924 GCA_964424925.1 uncultured Planctomycetales bacterium | reverse complement strand
GGCTCTCGGATACTCTATTTTTGGGCTTTTTTGCCTCGGATTTGTCTTCGGTCCTTGGGCTATCTCCCAGGGGCTTCAGGTCCGCCGTGCGAAGGCGAAAGGGCAGGGGATGGCGCTTGCCTCAATAATAATAGGGGGTCTCGCAACCCTCCTCGGAACCGCGATCCTTATACGCGTAGGATGGAATATATGGACCGGAAACTACCCTCCAGGGCCATAATTTGCTTGACCTCTTAGGCGTCCTTACCTACACTTACCGACCTTCCAATGGAGAAAAAAATGGCGGACGCGACAAAATCTGACAAATTACAGGAACAGGTAAAAAAGCTTAGTGAAACGAGTAAGGCGAAGGAGCGTAAAGCGCTGCATCGTCGCATTAAGGCTTCCCAGGCACGTCTAAAGAAGCTGCAGGGGGAAGAGGGCGATGAGGCTCAGGAGAAGAACGCCCCGGTTGTCACTGAACTGCAAGAGAAACTCTCCGGACTTCGTGGTGATCTCAAGAAGATCATGGAGGAAGGCCGTAAATCGCGTAAAGATCTCCGTCGGGTTCAACGCAAAGTAATCGAAGAGAGAGACAAAAATAGTACCCTGGAAGAAAAGCAGGCGCGGCTTCAGAAGCTTTCTGACCATGTTGGCCAACTTTCTACCGACTTCCAGAAGACTCTTTCGAAGGGGCAGATCAATGCCTTTGATCACTCCTTGCGCAAGAAGGTTAAATCATTGACCCGTCGTCTTAAAAATGTAGGTCGAAAGATTGAGGCCAAAAAGAAGAAGACTCCTCCGGCTCCGGCTGCTAAGGCCGAAGGCGCAGAGGCGTAGTTTCTTCTCCATCCTTTCACTCCATACCCGGGCGGTCCTATGAAAGAGTATGTCCTTCGTGATGCCGGCAGGCAAGAAGGGTCCTTCGGTGTCAACTATCAGGAAGAGCTCAATCCCCAACAGTGTGAAGTTGTTATGGCGGGGGATGGGCCAATTCTTGTCATTGCGGGAGCCGGAAGCGGGAAGACCAGAACGGTAACCTATCGGGTTCTTCGGCTTCTCGAAAAAGGGGTCCCTCCCAATCAAATCCTTCTTTTGACATTTACCAACAAAGCCGCACGCGAGATGCTCCAGCGCGTGGCGTCTCTCGGTGCGGGCGGGGTGCCCCTTCTGGGCGGAACCTTTCATCATGTCGGGAATCGGGTTCTTCGGAAATACGGGGAACGGATCGGAATCTCGCCTCAATTTAACATTCTCGATCGGGATGATTCGAAGGAGTTGATCAATTCGATCATATCTGGGAATCGGATTTCTAAGACCCATAAGAAGTTCCCTAAGGCGATGGTTCTTCTCGATGTGCATAGCTACTCAATTAATACCGGGATGGCTCCTGATAAGGTGATTCTTGATCGCTACCCGATGTTTCTGGAGTTTTCCGATATTATACTTCATCTGCTGCGCACCTATGGGGAACGGAAACGGAAACAGGATCTGGTCGACTTTGATGACCTTTTAACCGGATGGCGTGATCTGGTTTGTGAACATGATGATATTCGGGAAGAGCAGACTCAGATGTGGCGCCATATTCTCGTCGATGAATATCAGGATACAAATCACATCCAATCGGAGATCGTCGAAACGATCGCAGGTCCCGAAGGGAACCTCATGGTGGTAGGCGATGATGCCCAATCGATTTATTCTTTCCGGGGCGCGAACTTTGGAAATATTATCGAGTTCCCGGATCGCTTCCCCCATTGTCGCGTCTTTAAGCTTCAGACCAATTATCGGAGTACGCCAGAAGTTCTTCGTCTCGCGAACTCATCGATTCGAAATAATTCCCGTCAATTTGCCAAAGCTCTTGAAGCGGTTCTTCCCCAAGGGGAAAAGCCCGAAGTGGTTGCGTGTAATGACGCTGGGGAACAGTCCCGATTCATTGCTCAACGGTTGATGGATCATCATGAAGGGGGGCTCCCTCTTTCTGAGATCGCGATTCTCTATCGGGCGCACTGGCATTCGATGGAGTTGCAGATGGAATTGACCCGGTTGGGTATCCCTTTTCAGGTGCGGAGTGGTTTACGCTTCTTTGAGCAGGCGCACGTGAAGGATGTCTCGGCCTATCTGAAAATCATCAGCAACCCGAATGATGAATTGGCATGGAAACGGGTCTTAAAACTCTACCCACGTGTTGGGAAGGCGACCGCTGAAAAGGTGTGGCTCGTCGTGCACGATACGGAAGATCCTCTTTCTCATATGAATGAATCCAAGATGGTAGACCGGATCCCTTCGGCCGGAAGAAAGGCGTGGAAGGAGATTGCAGGTTTATTAGGGGTACTTCGTGGGGAAGAGATGAAAAAGGCTCCGGGAGAGATGATCCGGGAGGTTCTTCTTTCTGGGTATGAAGGCTATCTTACCACTCAGTATACCAATGCCTCTGCACGGCTCGATGATTTGAAACGGTTGGCGGATTATGCGGTCCGGTACGAAGATCTTGATCAACTTTTATCCGAGTTGGCTCTTTCCAATACCGTGGCTGGACGGGAAGCGGTCGATGCAGGAGAGCACGAGGATTCTGTAATCCTATCGACAGTGCACCAGGCGAAGGGGCTTGAATGGGGCGTGGTTTTCGTTCCCTGGCTCGTAGAAGGGAAAATTCCTGATGTACGTTCTCTTCGAGAAGAAGGGGGAGAAGAAGAAGAACGGCGTCTTTTCTATGTTGCTGCCACAAGAGCCAAGACACATCTTACCCTTCTCTATCCGATGGTGGCGGACGAACGGAATATGATGGGGGTTGTTCAGACGGCCTCTCGATTCATAGAGGAATTAGATTCCGGGACTTATGAACAAGTCGGGATTTCCTATAGCGGTTACTAATTCTCTACGGATACGTTTTTAAGGCAAATATGGCACCCTTGATGCGTCTCCGTTCCTTCCGAAATGCTTCATTTCGATACTTGATACAGAGCTTGAGAGCCCGTTCGAGAATATCCCTCGCTTCTTGAGTCAAGCTAAGGCGATCTGGTGCGAGCGAATTGAGCATCGCCATCGCCCGGAGACGGAGGAGACGGACCTTTACAAGGTCGACATGTTTTCTCCCGGCCTCCGAATGAAAACGGTTTCGGGCCAGATACGCTTCTGTAATCGCTTCCCCCAGAAGTTCCAATCGGATCTCATCCTCTGTCGCCAGAGCCGCGAGAAGTCGGGCTCTTTCCGCGGAGACGAGGTGCAGAACTCCGGGGTCTGATTGGGTTTCCCTGTAGGTGTAGTCTTCAAAACTTTTGGCGGTAATACGAATCTCTTCATCGGCCAAGGAGGGGAGGCCAATTTCCAAGAGAGAGCGGATCAACTTCGACCGGGTTTCGATTTCTTCTTCCGAATCGAGGCTTTCGTATCGAATTGCTAGGACCAATTCTTCGGCAGCAATGTTATGGAAGAAAGTTGCTTCCTGTTTATCGGGCGATTTGGATGCATATTGGTAGCAGGCTCGTCCCTCTTTTAGATGCGGACGACTACAACCAAAAAGAACAAGGAGGGGGAGGAAGAGGAGGGCGCCTGTATACATCTTCATGGCATACTACTCCTGTCGGCCGGCGAGCGGAGGACCGGTTACTTCTACTTCTTTGAGGAGCTCTTCCAGGGTTCCATCTGTAATTCCCCGGCGTATCCGCCTCATGAGCTCCATATAGTAGTATACATTATGGAGCGTGATCATACGTAGTCCAATGATCTCATTCATTTGGAAACAGTGCCGAAGATAAGCCCGGCTAAATTGGGTGCAGCAGGGACAACTACAGGAGGGATCAAGAGGGGTTTCATCAAATTCGTGCATCTTATTTCGTATTTTTACCATTCCCACGCTGGTAAAGGCCCATCCGGTTCTCCCAAATCGGGTCGGAATGATGCAGTCAAACATATCTACGCCACTCATAACCGCCCGAACGATATCGACGGGGGTTCCCGCTCCCATTAGGTAACGGGGTTTTGATTCCGGTAACATGGCCGCAGTAAGATCGGTTACTTCATGAAGGATTTCTGCTGGCTCTCCCATGCTGAGGCCCCCGATACTGAATCCGGGAGGATCGTTCTCGGCCATTTGTTCGACGCACTGTTTTCGGAGGTCGGAATAGATGCTTCCCTGAACAATCCCGAAGAGCCCTCGTCCGTCTTCTGGTTGGCGGCATCGATCCCACCACGTTTTTGTTCTTTGGGCCGCTTTTTCAGCATCCGATTTTTCACACGGATAAGGGGACGGTTCATCAAGTGGCATCCAGATATCCGATCCGAGCCGTCTCTGAATTTCGAGAACCCTTTCAGGAGAGAAGAAGACCTTTGCTCCATCGAGATGGGACCGGAACTCCACCCCTTCATCAGAAATCTTTCGAAGCTTGGCTAAACTGAACACCTGGTAACCACCGCTATCCGTCAGGATGGGGCGGTCCCATGCCATGAACTTATGTAACCCTCCCAACTTTTCGATCGATTCGTCACTGGGGCGGAGGGAGAGGTGGTAGGTATTTCCGAGAAGGATCTCTACCCCAGCCGCTTTGAGGTCATCAGGAGCGAGGGTTTTTACGGCCGCCTTGGTTCCAACCGGCATGAAGATCGGGGTATTGTACGATCCATGAGGGGTATGTACCGTCCCTGTTCGGGCCCGGGTAGTTGTATCCCGGGCATGGATTTCAAATTTCATGGAAGAGCTTACCTTTCCAAGGTTCGGCGAAGCAGGGGCAGAATAGCCCGCGCTGCCGGATTGTCGCTCATCCTTTCAATTTGGTCGAGGCTTTCTGGCCAGGCTACAAGGGCGATCGCTTTTCCGATTGGTTCGGCCAACTCTGGAACTCGTGAAATTTGACCGACAAGAAGGTCCGAACATTTTTTCCGGATCGCAAGCCCGTTTTCTTCCCCCCGCGATTCCCATCCCCATTTACTGCCGAGGAGTCCGAGGGCG
>CAYRLD010000212.1:0-4940 GCA_964424925.1 uncultured Planctomycetales bacterium | reverse complement strand
CCCCTTTCAATGGTGCCAATGTCATCGGTCTCCTTCGAGGTACCGTACTTCCCGATGAATATATCGTCCTCAATGCGCACCACGATCACCTCGGGATCGTAAAAGGAACGTTGCGGCCGGGCGCCGATGATAACGCTTCCGGAGTCGCGATGATTTTGGAACTCGCGGAAGCTTTTATTCAGAACCCTCCCCGACGGTCTCTCCTGTTCGTTTCTTTCGATGCGGAAGAGGATGGGCTCGTCGGCTCCCGTGAGTTTGTTGCTTCGGGACTATATGATCCAAAATCGATTGTTGCGGATGTCTGTTTCGATCTGATCGGAGGGGATTTCTATCCCACAGAAGGGAATCGGATCTTTGCCCTTGGATCGGAATCTTCCCCAGAACTTTCTCACATCGTCGACACAGCCGAACGGGGTGGTCTCGATATCGCCAAAGGTGGCGCCTATATCATTGAGCCTTTCGGATTCTCTCGAAGTGACTATCGCGCCTTCCG
Organism: uncultured Planctomycetales bacterium; assembly: GCA_964424925.1. Classification (GTDB taxonomy): domain Bacteria; phylum Planctomycetota; class MHYJ01; order MHYJ01; family JACPRB01; genus CAYRLD01. Next base: position 4,447 of record CAYRLD010000212.1, on the reverse strand, counting down.
GGATCGGAAGATCCCCTATGTATTCTTTTCCAGCGGAACCCCCTGGTATTATCATTCGAGCCACGACACGATCGATAAGATCAATTGGCCAAAAATTCAGAAGGTCGGTCGTTATGCGTATCACGTCGTGAAGGCTCTTTGTGACCTCGATAGCCGTCCTACCTTTGCTCGTGGTGCCCTTCCTAATCGGGAAGAGGCTCAGCTGATCAAGGAGAGTATTCAAGCGGCTCTGGGACACGATGAGGTCGTCTTAGGGGATCGGTTGCGGAAGCAGGGGCTCGGAGAAGTCGCGAAGCTTGACAAACTTTTGGAAAAGGAAATTTTTGAGAAGAAGGATCGTTCTGTCATTCAGAAGGCCATGATCTGGCTTTTCCGAGTGCAGGCGTCCCAAATAAAGTGGAAGGCCAAATGAAACACGTCTACATCGAAGATCTTCCTAAACATGTTGGGGAAGAAGTCCAAATCAAAGGCTGGCTCTATAACCGCCGGGGGAAGGGGAAGCTCTCTTTTCTTCAGATTCGGGATGGGTCGGGCGTGGTTCAGTGTGTGGCTTTCAAAAAAGAGATGGACGAAGAGCACTTCAAGCTTGCCACACAGATCCCGCAGGAATCTTCGGTTATTGTTCGAGGGAGTGTCCGTGCCGACGAACGCTCTCCCGGTGGGGTTGAGGTGGGGCTTAGTCAGGTAGAGATGGTTTCGGCCTCGGCGGAGAACTACCCGATTCAGATCCAGGACGTGAAGCCGGATGTTGGGTTCCTTATGAAGAACCGTCATCTCTGGCTTCGTTCGCGAAAACAGGCCGCACTCTTGCGCATACGGGCGGATGTTATGCGGTCGATCCAGGAATTTTTTGATGATCGAGGTTATGTTCGAATCGATTCTCCGATCATCACTCCAGCCGCTTGTGAGGGGACCTCAACCCTATTTGGGCTCGACTATTTTGGTGACGAAGCATTTTTGACGCAGAGTGGTCAGCTCTATGCAGAGGCTTCTGCGATGGCGCTCGGACGGGTTTATACCTTTGGGCCCACATTCCGGGCTGAGAAGTCGAAGACGCGAAAGCATCTCACCGAGTTTTGGATGGTCGAACCAGAAGTTGCTTTTATGGAGTTCGATGAACTCTTGGAATTGGCCGAACAGTTCGTCTCGTTCATCGTTACACGCGCCCTCGAACGTCGGAAAGAAGAGTTAAAGGTTCTTGAACGCGATACGTCGATCTTGGAGAAAATCGTTCCTCCTTTTCCCCGCGTTCATTACAGCGATGCGGTGAAGAAGATTAATGCCCAGGGGATCGAGTTTCCTTGGGGCGAAGATTTCGGGGCCCCGCATGAGGATGCGATTGCCAAAGATTCCGATAAGCCGGTGATGGTGCATCGGTATCCTTCGAAGATTAAAGCCTTCTATATGGAGCCTGATCCTCAAGATGATAAAGAGGCTCTCTGTGTCGATGTAATCGCCCCGGAGGGGTATGGTGAGATCATTGGAGGATCTCAAAGAATTCACGATTTCGATCTTCTCGAGCGCAGGATCAAGGAGCACGATCTTCCCCGGGAAGCGTTCGAATGGTATCTCGATCTTCGTAAATATGGATCGGTTCCTCATTCTGGATTCGGTCTTGGAGTCGAGAGGACGGTCGCCTGGATTGCGGGGACCGAACATGTTCGTGAATGCATCGGTTATCCACGTATGTTGCACAAGGTCTATCCTTGAGCTGGGGCGTCTACGTACACATTCCTTTTTGTGCCCGTCGGTGTCCGTACTGTGCCTTTGTCCTGATCGAATCTGACGGTTCCCTTCATGACGCTTTTGTGGATCGACTATGTCGAGAGATCCAGGAAACACCACATCGACCCGGCTCGGTCTCTTCGCTCTATTTTGGGGGAGGGACTCCTTCTCTCCTTACCCCTAAGCAGGTCGGTCGGATTTACGATGAGGTTTCAACGATTCTGGGAAAACCAAATCTTGAAGTGACTTTGGAAGCGAATCCAGAAGACATCACTGCGGGGCTTCTCAAGGGGTATCAGGAAGTTGGCGTGAATCGCCTTAGCCTTGGGATTCAAGCGTTGGATGACCGGGCTCTAGGGGAGTTTGGGAGGGAACATTCCGCAAAGGATGCGGAGAAGGCGTGGAAAACGGCTCATGAGATTTTCCCCAATGTCTCACTCGATCTCATGTTTGGTCTGGAGAGGCAGGAATGGTCCCGTGCTCTCGATCAGGTTCTCTCCTGGAATCCTCCTCATGTTTCCCTCTACGGTTTGACCTATGAACCGGGAACTCCGTTTACGCGTGAAGTTTCATCTGGGGTGCGTTCTCCCATTTCCCCGGAGAGGGAAGGGGGTATGTACCGGGAAGCGATCCGTCGCCTTATCGAAGCCGGGTATCGTCATTATGAAATCTCCAATTTTGCGAAACCGGGTATGGAGTCCGTCCAGAACACAGGGTATTGGGAAGGGCGGCCTTATCTAGGGTTTGGTCCCGGGGCTCACTCCTATATTCCTCACCAACGCTGGTCGAATCTTTCTAATGTTCGAAAGTATCTCGAAGGGAAAGATTCGGTGCTAGAGGTGGAAGAGTTAACTCTCGATCAACGGATGCTCGAACGGATCTTTCTCGGGTTGAGGCGCGATGTTGGGGTTGATCTGGATGCTTTTCAGGTTGAGTTTAAGGTTCCTTTCCGCGAAAAGTACCTCTCCCTGTTAGAGGAACTTGAGGGCTTGAAATTGGTACATATCCGGGGAGGATTTCTTGTTCTCACAGAAAATGGAAAGCTTCTGGCAGACGAGGTAATCGGGAAATTTGCCTAAATTCTGTTAAGAATGAAGGGGAGAGTCCCGTACTTCTGTTCCCAGAAAGACAGAACTCTCCTGGCCGTCAACTTAGAGAATTCCCAATACCAGGAAGCTAACCGTCCTCCCTAGGTTGAAAATTCCGAGTCCGGTACGAAGTTTATTCGCGGTGGTCCATCCTGATTCCTGGTGGTCATTGGAAACGGGGGATCCATCCCTGTTCCTGAGATAGCGATCGTTTGAATTATCGTTGCTACGGCCGCCAAAAACCATTTTAAGCTCATTTGGGTATAGTGAGTTTTTCATAAGTCACCTCATAAATTAGGGTTGGGAGGGGAAGGGGGAAGAGTGTTCAGAGTGGGGAAATCAGTTTTCCTGATCTCTATTAATAAGACGAAAAGAGAAGCTGTTTGTTACCGGAAAACCAATTCATTCGGGTAGGCCAAAAATTTCGCAACTATTTTGAGTTTTTCTCTATTTATGGCCTGAATTCCCTTGTAACGGATAGGGGTCTTCTTGTATATTCTGCGCCTCATCAACCGGAGAAATCTGGTTATAAGATGGGCCATTGAAGCTGTAACAGGTGAAAATGGTGAAATATGCGCCGCGTGAAAGTGTAGCGCGGAAAGCTGACCGGGCCTGAAAGGGGCCGCAAAGCCGCAAGCTCTCTGACAATATGGAAGGTCAACTGTATACAATCACGTATACAGTATAGGCAATTTATAGAGATACCAGCGCCCTTAGGGTAATCAACAATGTCCCGCACCGATCAGGCCTAGTCTCCTGGTCAACATGGAATTTTCATGTGTGCGGATAAGCTACTAAGGGTAAATGGTGGATGCCTTGGTTCCGAGAGGCGATGAAGGACGTTGCGAGCTGCGATAAGCCACGGGAAGCCGCTGAGCAGGCGTAGATCCGTGGATGTCCGAATGGGGAAACCCGGCCGGTTTTTAAGACCGGTCATCCTGGCTTTGTCAGGAAGCGAAACGAGGTGAATTGAAACATCTTAGTAACCTCAGGAAAAGAAAGAGAATCGATTCCGTTAGTAGCGGCGAGCGAAATCGGAAGAGCCTAAACCGACGTACGTGTCAACCGAGATGGGGTTTGCGTGCGCGGTGTCGTGGGATACCCTGTCCCTACCACTCTGCGGGGAAGGGTTTGATAAACTGGAAGTCTAGTAAAACGGTCTGGAAAGGCCGGCCATAGAGGGTGATAGCCCCGTATGCGAAAGGGTTCCAGTTCCCTTTAGGAATGTCCCAAGTACCGCCTGCCACGGGAAAACAGGCGCGAATCTGGCGCGACCATGCGCTAAGGCTAAATACTCCTCGGAGACCGATAGTGAACTAAGTAGCGCGAGCGAAAGGTGAAAAGCACCCCGAGAGGGGAGTGAAAAGATCTGAAACCATTTACCTACAAACAGTGGGAGCTTCGCAGATTCGTCTGCGTGGTGACCTCGTGCCTTTTGCATAATGAGTCCGGGAGTTAATGGTTGGCGCGTGCCTAAGGTGTTCTGCACCGGAGGCGGAGCGAAAGCGAGTCTTAATAGGGCGACTATGTGCTAATCATTAGACCCGAATGCCAGTGATCTACGCATGTGCAGATTGAACCCTGAGTAACATCAGGGGAAGGATCGAACCGGTAATGGATGAAAACATTTCGGA
>CAYRLD010000211.1:3867-4958 GCA_964424925.1 uncultured Planctomycetales bacterium | reverse complement strand
ACTTTGTCTAGAAGGACGAATTCTGAGTCAAAGGGCTCTCCATTTCGATTCGCTTTTTCGGTACGGAGGAAAGATTCCACCGCATCCCGTTTTCTCTGTGAGACTAACTGCCAGAACCGAGCTCGCATCGTTTCGACGATAGAACTCGATTCCTTTTGAGCCCGAATTTCGGCTTCATATTCGGCTATGGCGTTTGCTTCTGCGTCTCGAGCCGCTTTGTGCTCCAGATCCGAAAGCTTTGCAATTTCTCCATAAGCCTCTTCTGTGACCTGCGGAAATCCAATTTCCAGAGCGGTCATCATCAATCGGCGTGCTTCTTCAAATTTTCCGCTATCTACGAGAGCTTTCGATTCAGATTTCAGGTTTGCATAGAAAGCGAACCCATTTTCCCGGGTTTGTGATTTTGTAGCTGAAATTCGATCCTGGAAGATTTCATTCGGGTCGACGATTGCGGGGAACCAATCCCAAGCATTGACGGCATCCGCATATTTTCCCGCTTTCGCAAGGGAGTCCGCCTGTTCCGCAATGAATTCATACATCTCTTCTGCGTAGGCGTGGACCTGCCGGACCATATCCTGGTAGGACCTTTGGATATGTGATTCGTACTTGGTTCCTTTTGATTCCGCTACGAGAATCGTTGCGGAAGATATTGTACGGGCCGTATCTACCGGCTTGGGGCTTCTTCCCAAGGAGTCTACGATCTGGTTCCAGCGCCTGGCGATGTCAGAATTGTCCGGAATCTGGGTCAACCTTATCGATTTTGCCGCTTCTCTATCAATGACCGGCTCTGAGAACTCCTCATCCACGGGAGGCGTCTCTTTCTGTGTGGGTGTAACGAGGTCAGGTTTATTCTGTGCTATACCCGGATTTTGAGGGGGAGGGGGGGTGCTTCCCGGCTTCAGAATCAAATATCCGAGAAGGAGGAAGACCGGAATTCCAGCAAATAAGCCTCCCAGCATGATTGCACGGTTCTTGCCTGGATCTGTATGAGGGACTTCCTCCCATTTGCCGGGCTTTTTGGCGGTGACTCTCGTTCCGCCTTTTTTCGTTCTTGATGTCGTGACGGAAGGCCTGATTTCGGTCGCTCTGTG
>CAYRLD010000211.1:0-3767 GCA_964424925.1 uncultured Planctomycetales bacterium | reverse complement strand
ACAAGGATCCTCTCAAGGGAGACGTCTTTTCCGGAGGCCCTCTGTAGGTTCAGGCATTCCATCAACTGTTTTTGGCTGATCAGGTTTCTCTGTAAAGCGGCTATTCCGAGAGTAGACTTCTGATCTTTTGGGATTTGAGCCATGAGACCCCTTTTTTGAGCTATGTTGCGCTGAAATTATAGTAAAGCAATACGGGAATGTCCAAGACATACGTCATACGTCTCCCATTCTGAAATGTTTGGTGTTTGTGATCGGAAAATATTGGGTGGCATACCACTTGCTTTTAGCCATTTTCGGGGTATTATTGGGTCGGTTCAGGGGGGCATTCCCCCCCCATACTTTTTGCCGAATTTTGCTTGTATTGCTGGGTTGGCATCGTATAAAATTTGTCTAAAGGTATTTGTTCTGTGAAATAGTGGATTAAGGGGGAAAGGAAGCCAGTTTGTAAGGGCTTTCTTGATGTCAGCGGTAATCCATTGTTGCAGAGTTACTAACGGATTAAGAAACGCTGAGGTTTTTCTCATGGAGCGAGTCGGGGAAAAAGAGGTCTTAGAAGCTCTCAAGGTCGTTCAGGATCCTGACTTGGGGAAGAACATTGTTGAGCTCGGCTTTGTTAAAAACGTAAAGCTTTGCGACACAAGTGTATCCTTTGATGTTGAGCTGACGACCCCAGCATGTCCGGTAAAGAAGGAATTAGAGGCGGAAGCAAGGAAGGCTGTCTTAGCCCTTCCTGGAGTGGAAACCGTATCCGTCAATATGACTTCCCGCGTGACTTCTACAGTCAGTAGGGATGAACTTCTTTCCGGGGTGAAAAATATTATTGCCGTAGGGAGCGGAAAGGGTGGTGTTGGTAAATCCACCGTTGCTGTAAACCTTGCGGTGGCTCTGGCCCGAGAAGGGGCGAGAGTGGGGCTCTTTGATTTGGATGTATGGGGGCCAAATGTTCCCACTATGATGGGGGCGCGAGGCCAGGTTGGTGTGGTTGACGGTAAAATGCAACCTGCCGTCCGGCATGGTGTTAACGTCATGTCCGTAGGCTTTTTCCTGAAGGAAGGGCAAGCGGTGAATTGGCGGGGACCGATGGTGCACCACTACATTCGACAAATGAGTACGGATGTTCTTTGGGGCGAATTAGATTACCTAATTTGTGATCTGCCTCCAGGGACGGGAGATGTGGCCCTCTCGATGTGCCAGTTGATCCCTCCTACGGGTGCGGTAATCGTGACGACCCCTCAGGATGTGTCGTTAGAAGATGCAGCGAAAGCGGTATCCATGTTTCGGACGGTTCGCGTGCCGATCCTGGGCATGGTTGAAAATATGTCGTTCTTTGAATGTCCTCATTGCGAGAAGAGGACGGATATCTTTAGTAGTGGAGGAGCTGCGAAGGCAGCTGAGAAGCTCGAGATACCGTTCTTAGGTGGTATTCCTCTCAATGTGGATGTGAGAATTGGTGGCGATTCAGGTGAACCAATTATGGTCGCACAGCCGGATTCGGTTGTTTCGAACAGAATTGGGGATATCGCGAGAAATCTCGCGGCACGCGTTAGCGTGACGAATGCTCTTCTGGAAAAAGAAAGCCAGTTGGGTAAGCCTGTCGTCTGGGGCAAGCCCGATTAGGATGTGCCAGTGTTGGAGAGATTTAGGCATATCTATTAGTCGGGTGTAAAGCCCAAAGTCTGTTTCCCCCTCTCTCCAGGGCCAGGCCGCCTTCGTGGTGAAAACTGCGATGCGGTGGCCTGGCTCATTTTTTATCTACACCTAATTTGGATGGATCCGATGGGCCCCAAGATATTCACGGTCAGGGATGCTAATCAGATTCTTCCTGAATTAGAACTCATATTTAAGGACCTAGATCAGGTCCGTCTCCGCCTTCGAAAGTTGAAGGGCAAGATGGATGTCCTCGAGATGTTATGGGGGGATGAAGTCCATCTTGAAGAGAATCCGGATTATCGAGAATACCTTCATTATGCCCAAGAACTACAGGCAGCGAAGGTCGATTTTGAATCAATCCATGCTCGATTTTCTGATCAGGAAGTCGTCCTTAAAAATCTCGATTCAGGATTGATCGATTTTTATGGAGTAATCGAGAGCCGGCTTGTCTTCCTTTGCTGGAAAAGAGGCGAAGATTCCGTGGAATATTACCATCACCTCGATTCTGGATTTTCAGGGAGGGAAGATATTCCTGCGGAGGAATTGGCCCGGTGACGAATTCTTTCGAAGACTATAACCCGACCGTCATGGATCATTTTCTGAATCCTCGCAATACGGGCGAGGTTGAGACGTATACTCATTCTGCGACCGTAACCAATCCAAAGTGTGGCGATATGATGAAATTAACCCTTCGAGTCGGGGGGGGGTGTATCGAAGACGTCCGAGCCAAAACCTTTGGGTGTGCGGCGGCTATTGCCTGCTCTTCGGTTCTGACGGAGTGGCTTCAGGGGCTCCCTTTAACGGAAGTTCATCATATTTCAAATCGTGCGATCGCCTCGCGCTTAGGGGGGCTGCCTGACTATAAGATGGAATGTTCCGTTGTGGCGGAGCAGGCAATCCAAGAGGCCTTCGGTCCAACGTTGAAATCCCTCCCTTCGTAAGAACTCTTCCGGAGTTTACTTTGACCCTTTTGTGCGCACCGTGATAGAGTGCCCACTTCCTAATATTAGGGGCGCATTGAATTCATGATTCGGTTACTCGCTATTTCCCTTCTTTTTTCCGGAACTCTTCACGCACAGACGAAAACGGAGGGGAAAGTTGTCGCCCTTCAGGGCGCTACGATTCATACAGCGAAGGGTGCCCCCATTCCCGTCGGAACGATCTTGATTCAAGGCGGAAAGATTCTCGATCTTGGCAAAGATGTTGTCCCACCTAAGGGGGCTGAAATCTTGGATGTAACGGGAAAGGGTATCTTTCCCGGCTTTATTGATCCGGCCTCCTATCTTTTCTTACCGCCTTCATCGCCCATTGCGTCTGGGTCTCCTGAGTCCACTGTTTTGGATGAACTCGACCCTTTTCAAGAAGATTATCGTGAAGCGGTCGCGGCTGGTATTACGGCGGTCTGTGTTCTTCCTCGTGCCTCCGGGATGATGCGGGGAATCTCTTCGGTTTTGAAATTGACCTCGGATCGAAAAAAGAGAGTTTTTCGGAAAGCTTCGGCCATTCATTTCTCTCTCTCTAGTGGATCTTCTAATGCATCGGATTCTTTCAGCCGTTTTGCCAAGGTCGAGGCCCTGAGGGCTCAATTCAAAGCAGCGAAGGCGTACAAAGAATCATGGGAGAAGTATCAGAAAGATCTTGCCGAATACGAGAAGAAGAAAAAAGAGGCGGATCAGGCTGCCAAGGGGAAAAAAGAGTCGAAAACGAAAAAGGGGGCTCCTTTAAAGAAACCGAAGAAGCCTGCGGTGAATATTCGATACCAAGTTTTAGCTCAAACGATGCATCCCAAGAATCCATTACCGGTGCGAGTGGAGGCTCATTATGCGGATTCGATTGAATGGGTGCTTGCTCTCGCCAAGGAATACAAATTTACTCTGATCCTAGATCAAGTTTCCGCAGGGGATTCTGTGGTCAAGAGTCTGGAGGAAGCGAAGGTCCCCGCCATTGTGGGGCCGGTTTTCCGTTATGGACTTCGTAAGGTGGATTACACCGCTCATTCTGCCGACACGGTTTTCCGATTGAAAAAAGGAGGGGTGCTGGTTGCCTTGGGATCTTTTCCCGATGCAAATGCGGGGCACCAGGGGATTGGAGCGACTCGATTTCTTCCCGAAGCGGTG
>CAYRLD010000210.1:0-4984 GCA_964424925.1 uncultured Planctomycetales bacterium | reverse complement strand
GGGATCCCCGTTCGGTCGCATTCCAGGACTATTCTCAAACTCATTTTGCGGGACGACTCTTCTCGGTCACTTTTGATGGCCCGGTAGAGATTGATGACCGCATCCCTTACGTGGAGGCTGCACTGTTATGACCCTTCGTTCGATCCGTTTTTGGCTCGGAGGATTCCTTCTCCTCTTCCTCGTAATCGCGACGGGATTCTATTTCCGTCAGAACGCGGGCTTGCAGGTCGGAGGAGCAATCTCTCTTCCGAAAATGCTCTGGCTCGCCTATGCGCTCATCGCCTGGTTCCTCCTCCCATTCTTCGTCTGGAGAGACCAGCGGATCGAGAAATCAGTTCGAAAGATATTCGGACTCTTCTGGATCTTCATGATGGCGCGAGGAATTGCTGAGGTCGTCCTGATCTACGCGTTCGGCCACTGGCACCCCTGGTACGGGATTGCGCATGACATCGCCGCCTTCCTTCTTGTTCTCGGTTTACGAAGAGGCATTCGCCCGGAAAACGCAATCTCCCGAAGAGCGTTCCGCTTCAGTGGAACCCTTCTTCTGAGTCTCGTTGCAGAGACCTGTTTCGCCGGCATGTTCCTTCAGACCGGCGTACATGAATCGGCCACCTACTTCGCATCCACGTCTCCGATGTGGAACTTTGTCAACAACACCACAATCCTCGTGCTCTTCTTTGTTCTGCCCGATCTTGTGGTGACGCTCTTAGGACTCTGGTTCCCCGGAACTTCTGGAGAGACCCCGAAGCTGTTCCGATGGAGCCGGGCGACCGCCGCTTTTGGGCTCAGCATCATCGCCATCGCCGCTTTGGGACTCTGGTCCTATATGATGGATCTGGAAAAGCGAGGCGAGCACTTCCAAAAGACGGGCACCCAGATCATTAACTCCCTAAAGCAGTTTGCGAAAGATTTTCAGAAGAACGATACCAAGAAGATGAACGACTTCGTTCTCAAAGGCCAGGCCAACTGGACCCTCGAACAACAGGACCAGGAGCACGATATCAAAGTAATCGAGTGGACCCCGAGTGAGACGGGCCCGAGTCTGAATGAGTTCTTTCTCCAGATGAGAAAGGATCGCCCGAACGTCCTGGAGACGGTCTTTAAACTGCACTTAATTGATGAGATCGTTTCAGATAAAGAAGCGCTCGCGACCTTCCGGTTTGAGATTACCACAACCTCCCAAACCGATTATGGACTGATCCAATCGCTCTTCCAACAAGGAGAAGATGGCCGCTGGAGAGTGGCATCAGCCGAGTTGGTCAAAGGGTGGACCATTGACGGCCCCGCAAACCACTTTATCGATGAAGCCAAAGAGCGAGGAATCGACTTCATTCTGGGCGTTGACCCCCGATTTGACGGGGACCGCTCCTGTACCGGTCATGAGTGCCCCGGCCCGAATAAACTCGCTTTCGAGACGATGCGCCACGCGTATGCCGGAGCGGCCACCGCTGACTTTGATAATGATGGGTACGATGACGTCTTCCTCTGCAACGGAGGCCAGCCGGTTCTCTATCGAAATCGGGGAGACGGAACCTTTGAAGACAAAACCAAAGTCGCGGGGCTCGATCATGTCTGGCATATCAATGTCGCCTGCTTCTCCGATATCGACAATGACGGAGACCAGGATCTCTTCCTCGGAGCCTTCTTCGGACCGAACCATCTACTCCTCAACAACGGAGATGGAACCTTCGAAGACATCACAAAAACCTCAGGAATGGAGAACCACGACTACGTAACCTCTCTCTCCTTCTTCGATTACGACAACGATGGAGATCTTGACCTTTACCTGGGACGCTTCGTGAATGCAGAGACCTCCTTCCCCGATTCGTTCCTCTATACAAGAAACGGGGAACCCAACGTTCTCTATCGAAACAACGGGGACAACACCTTCACCGATGTCACCAAAGAATCCGGTCTCGGTGATATCGGACTTACGCTCGCCATGGGAGCGGCCGACTACGACGAAGATGGCGACCAGGATATCTATGTTGCCAACGACTTCGGTCGAAATGCCCTCTATCAGAATCAAGGAGATGGAACGTTCATCGACGTGGCCAAAGAGACCGGGGCACTCGGGATCGGCGGCAGCATGAGCACCAGTTGGGGCGATTACGACAACGATGGACGGATCGATCTCTACGTCGGGGCCGTTCGATCAAACCAACGCTGGTTCGTCCAGCCGATCACAGCGAAGAGAGTCGTCTGGAAGTTTATCCGGGAAGGAAAGATGGGGGCGGACAACCCTATTCTATCCGACCTTCAAAGCTACATGGGGGACGACTGGACAAACATCGGTAACGTTGCGATGGCCGGAAACGCCCTCTTCAAACAGAACGAAGATCACACGTTCACAAACGTCTCCAAAGATGCGGAGACCCGCCCCGCGGGATGGTACTGGAGTTCCGGCTTCCTCGACATCGACAACGACGGGGACCTCGATATCTATGCGACAGACGGATGGATCACGGGGAAAGATCCCCACGACTTGTGAGCGGCTTTCAATTCCGGCGCGGTCGCGTCGGACAAGCCCTTCGCAAAAGGATACCTCTACAGCGACGAGTTCATCGGAGACCGGTCGTTTAACGGAAACGAACGGAACCGTCTTCTGGTCAATCTCGGGAACGGGAAGTTTGTCCAAGGGGCGACCGCCTATGGCGTCGACAGTCTTGGCGATGCTCGCGGCATGGCCAAAGCGGACTTCGACCGAGACGGGGATGTCGACATGATCATCACCAACTACAAAGCCCCCACACACTATTATGTAAACAACGTCGCAAAAGGACATTGGCTGCAGGTGCGCCTGCGCGGACGGGAAAATAACCGGGATGGCGTTGGAGCGATCATCCGCATCCGAACTGGAGAGGACAAACAGTTGCGAATCATCTCCGCCGGGGATGGCTACGCGTCTCAGTTCTCCCGGGTCGCCCACTTCGGGATTGGAGAGAACGAACGAATCGACGAGCTCGAAGTCTCTTGGCCCAACGGAAAGAAGCAACTCTTCAAAGGAATTCCGGCCGACCAGATGATCGAAATCGACGAGAACGAGAGCCAAGTTCTTTTGGTGAAGAAGGGATAAGAGGAACGATGAGCTCTCTGGTTTTCTTCGGGCTGGCAGGAGGTATTACGCTCCTCCTCCTTTTAAGAGAGCTCAAGGTCCGCTCCTTCCGAGAATCTTTCTGGGCCGATCGAAAGCGGGCGGCGAGAAATTATGCCTACCTAATCGGAAGCCTGGTCACGTTGACCTTGATTCGAAAGACGACCCCCCTTATGGCGGAACATCTTCCTCAACTCTTCCCGATACATAAGCATTTTGTACTCGACGTGGTCGGGATCTTCCTCGGAGCGGAACTTCTCAATTATGTCATCCATTACGTCAAACATACCCACCCCTGGCTCTGGAGATTCCATTTCCAACACCATCGGGAAACAAAATTTAATCTCTGGCTCACAGCACATGTCCATGTGGGAGAGGTCTTCGTTTCGGGCATGATCATGTCAGCGATCCTGACATCGATCGGATTTTCACCAACGGCAACGCAAATCTACTTCCTCTTCTATTCCCTCGTGAATACCTATCAACATACCGGAAAAGAGATCTCTCTCGGGGTCCTCGATCGAATCATCGTGGGTCCGCGATACCACCGGCTGCACCATGCCCTGAAGATGAAAGGAAATTTCGGAAGCACACTCGTCTTCTGGGATGTCGTTTTTGGAACCGCACATTGGCCCGAACACCACAAGTCAAATCTGAAAGTAGGGATCCGGGAGAACGGTGAGCCGTGGGGTTTCTGGCGGGAATTCACCTGGTTTCTCGTTCCCGGTCGAAGGGCAGAAACAACCCAGACTTCTGAAAAGAGGAAGACGTCCCCCACCTGGCTCGGGGATCCTTCTGAGTGGAAACGCCCACCATCCACCCCAAAACGGGAAATAGAGCCCCTCCTACCGACCGCAAAATAATTTTCGATTTCCCCGAACCGCACCCCCCTCTCTTGCGTCAAAGCGAATGATGGAAAAGAAGACCGTTGTTTTCGACGTTGAGAGGAACATGCCATGAGGTACCTTGCCTGCCTAATCACTTGTATCGCCATTCTGGGCGGACAGGAAATTGTCAAAGCCTGCTTTATCCACTCGCCCCTTCCGGTCGAACTGATCGAAGACCATATCACGATCAAGATAAAAGACCGGATCGCGGTAAAGACGTACACCTGTACGTTCTTCAACCCGAACCGTCAGGCAGTAAACGGGGGAACCTGCTTCATGGAAGTCGAACCGGGAGCCCAGGTCGACAACATGACACTCCGCCTCGGAGAACACGAAGTGAAAGCCGACATTCTCGATGTAGAGAAGGCGAAGAAAGTTTTCCAAGAGATCATCGCCAAGGGGGGCTCGCCGGCTCTCCTCGAATTTTATGGCAAAGGACTCATTCGGGCACAGGTCCCCAAAATTCCTCCCATGGGAAAAGTGACAGCAGTCCTGCAATACACCACGATTCTCGAGAGTGAAAATGGCCTCTTTCAGATGCGCGTCCTCAATACGAATCCAAAAGCGCTCATGAAACCTCTCAAAAGAGTCACCGTGCATGCCACACTCGAATCGACCGAACCGATCAAAGCGATCTACTCCCCAACCCACCCGATCGAAGTGGTCAAAAAGGATGATCACAACGCGGTCATCAGCTTCGAACAGAATAACTATCTCCCGAAAAACCAGATGGCCATTTACTGGCATACCGCTGATGAGAATGTCGGGGTCAGCACCATGAGCTATCGGGACGGAGAAGAGGGGACCTTCATGATGATGCTCGCCCCCACCGTCGATCCGGGAGACGTACAGGTCTTACCCAAAGATATCATCTTCTGCATCGACACCTCCGGGAGTATGACCGATGACCTCCGGCTCCAACAGGTGAAGAAAGCTCTTCGTCATACAATCGAAAAACTGGGGAAAGAGGATCGCTTCAATATCGTGGCCTTCAGCACCGAGG
>CAYRLD010000209.1:0-5052 GCA_964424925.1 uncultured Planctomycetales bacterium | reverse complement strand
CTTGGCATCAAGACAACTATGCAGGTAAATCCGCAGATGGAAATAATTATCTTAGGAAAAAGCCGCCTTTCCTCATCCGAAAGGGGTACCGGGAGACATCAAATCTTAGAGGCCGTATTCTTTTCAGGGTAAACACGAGCCCCGTTCAAGTAAACCCCGAAGAGAATCAGAACGACGAAAGAAACCGCCGTAATGGGAATGTATATTTCCGGAGTAACCTCAGGTCGAGAAATCACAAAGCCAAGGCAACCACCAATAACACCAAAAGCATACATCGTAATGACGGCCATCTGTTGCGATAACCCTTTTGCAACAAGGCGATGCGAAAGATGATCCTGCCCACAGTAAACAATGGCTTCTACAATTCCACTGACAACCCCACTGCGGATTCTGAGAATTGTGGAAAGGGTAATATCATAAAGAGGAACCACCAGGATCGCGCAAGGAACAATAACAGCCTTAAATTTATCATCACGAGCCCAACCGGTTAAAACCATCAGGGAGGCGATAAGAAAACCGAGAAGAAGAGATCCATTATCGCCTAGAAAAATCCGGGCGGGACGAAAATTATAACGAAGAAATCCAAGACAAGACCCGAAGAGAGTAATTGCCACAAAGCTAACACCAGGCTGTCCAAAGGGAGGAGAATAGAAGGCCACTAAAGTCGTGGCTAATGCCGCTATCGCCGCAATCCCCGTCGCCGCTCCATCCATATTATCCATGCTGTTTACAGAGCTAGTAACCCCTGCAATCCAGATAAGAGTCAATATGAGATCTACCCAGAAAAGCCCGGACATCTCGATCCGAACACCAAATCGAGCTAAGAACCATGTAACGACAAAAAGAATGCCCAATTTCACAACGGCAGAAATAGGGCGAAAATCATCAATCGCCCCGACCAAGACAACAAGACACCCACCAAAAATAATAGAAAAGAGCGCCTTATTCTCCTCGTATCCGGTAAATCGGAGTATGGAAAAAAGCGCGATTGAAAAGGAAACATAAATAGCCAATCCCCCAAGAAAGGGGACAGCGTTCTTATGAATTTTATAACTGTGAGGCCGATCTACAGCGCCAATATGATGACAGAGTCGAATAATCAAGGGCGTCAGCAAATCCGCAATGAACCAGGCAAGAATCAAAAGTCCAATCTGAGGATAGTTAAGTTTCGAGACCATTTTCACCAATCAACAATTGTCTACTTCTATCGGTACCACAGTTCAGGAACATATCGACTATAGAAAGATTCGGCACAAATGGGCCAGAACCACACTGAGGATATTCCGGACAGGTATAATCTTGGAACAGAAGATTAATCCCCGCTTTCTGGAAAACCTCCACCTCAAGGTAATCTTTTCCGTGCATACCGGATAGATATCCATCTGCGGTAACCTTTCGACACATATCGACAACCATATCCGTCGCCTTCCCCTCTACGTTCAGATCGGAGGTCCTCTTCATTTCACGTTCGAGACCCAACCATCCGAGAATGACACGAATCCACTCTTCGGTAAGATCAATGAGCCAATCCCACTTCTGGTCGTAAATAGCCGAGATATCGGTAGCAAACTCAGAAAAATAAGGGGCCTTTCGGTAATTCCATTCAATTGTTTTCCAATGCTTTCTCCCCCAGGAAGAAACATTGTCGATAGCGGTCTCGCGTATCGATTGATGAAATTTTCCTTTCGTCACAACGGGAATGGTCAGCCAACTCCACCCCTCCCCCCCTTCGGTTCGAATGCGATTCCGATGGATCCAGCCGAAAGGACCTCTCTTCACAAATTGAACATGATCAACAATCAGAAATTGATCGGACCGAGCAATCTTTTCGAAGAAACCCGGATAGGGTATATAATTAGGTTGATGTCCTGTTAATAGCATAAGTTTGATTGTTAGCACGGAGATCAAAAACCGTCAATATCTTACCGCCTTCAAAGTTGACATCTGAACACATCCCCCTATCATGTCCGCCATGAAATATATGGTAACGGGAGGCGCCGGGTTCATCGGATCCCATCTGTGTGAACAACTGCTCCGAGAGGATCATGAAGTTATTGCCGTGGATAATTTCATCACCGGGAGAATGAAAAACATAGAAGATCTCTTGCCACACCCAAAATTCACGCTTTTAGAGCAAGATATTACAACGCCCTTTGATGTTTCCGGGAACCTTGACCGCATTTTACATTTTGCATCCCCCGCGTCTCCCATTGACTACCTCAACCTACCAATTGAGACGCTTACCGTGGGGTCTATGGGAACCTATCACTGCCTTGAACTCGCAAAATCTAAAAAGGCTCGAATCCTTTTTGCATCAACCAGCGAAATTTATGGGGATCCACTCGTTCATCCACAAACCGAAGAATACTGGGGAAATGTAAATCCCATCGGCCCTCGATCTGTGTATGACGAAGCGAAGCGATATTCAGAAGCGCTCACAATGGGCTTCAATAGAACCTTCGGAGTGGAAACAAGAATTGTCCGGATTTTCAACACCTATGGCCCAAGAATGCGACCCAACGATGGTCGTGTCGTATGTACTTTCATAAATCAAGCGATGCGAAAAGAACCATTGACCGTATTTGGCGAGGGACTCCAAACTCGAAGCTTTTGTTATGTGGATGATCTCGTAAATGGAATCCTCCGCCTTATGGAGTCCAAAGAAACGATGCCGGTGAACCTGGGAAATCCAGATGAAATTCCGATCATTCAATTCGCACAGGAAATCTTGGAATTGATGGATTCTTCCGTAAAAATTGATTTTCGCCCCCTCCCCCAGGATGACCCCAAACAGAGAAAGCCGGATATCACTCGGGCAAAAAATATCCTGGACTGGGAACCGAAAGTCTCCCGAAAAGAGGGCCTGAGAAAAACGATCGAATATTTTCAGAACCGTTCTGATTAAGTTAGGTTCCCTATGACAACTTTCCGGAGCCCCACACTCTTGTTATAATTCCGCCCTATGAACCGATATCTTGCGATCCTACTTTTCGGACTCGCCCTTGGTTGTTCCTCCCCACCAGAACAGCCTCCGACCCTGCCCGTCCAAAATCAACCCAGAAACAACCCAATTGTCGCTTTTTATAAGGGCCAGCCGATCACCTGGGACCAAGTGTCTCAAAAAATCCTCCACATCGATAAAAGGAGGATGATTGACATCTATCTTCGATGGCGAGTCCTGGAGGAGGCGATCCAAGAACTCTCCATCCAGAGCCCGCCCATGGAATTACAACAAAGAGCCGTTCAAATCGTCCAAGAAGAAAAAGAACTACTGGGGAAGAAAGCCTTTTTCGCCAAGCTAGAAAATTCACATCGAACCGAAAAAGAGTATGTAACCAAACTCGCTCAAAGCCCCTTCCTGAAGGAAACACTTCTTCGTGAAAAAGTACTTCGATACAACGCCGTGCGAAGGGGATGGGTTGAATACGATCAATGGCTGTTTTCATCTAAAAAGGAGGCCGAGCAATTCCTGTCCACCAGAAAAGATCCGAAAACTCCTCCGATTCGATCAATACTTTACAGAAACATGATGCCAACAGGGCTGTCCAAACCTACTATCGATTTGTTATTCTCAACCCCCCAAGGGGAAAAGACCCTTTCTTTGAAAGGACCGAATGGAACGTACCGGGTCCTAAAGGTCCATGAAAAAGGGCAAGCCAGACCCGTTCCCTGGGCTGAAGTAAAGAAGGAGGTCTTTTCTTGGATTCTTCGGAATCCTCCTTCGCGAGCGGAGTTTTTGAACTGGATTGAAGACCAATTGAAACGGAGCGAGATCGAGTATGCGCATCGGAGTGCCGAGAGAAATCAAAACAGATGAGTATCGCGTTTCCCTGGTGCCTGCGGGCGTCGAATCCCTTGTAAAAGCCGGCCATACCGTTCTTGTCGAAAAAGGGGCGGGAGAAGGGAGTAATATCTCTGATCAATCCTACATCCAGGCCGGGGCGCAAATTGTAAACCAGTGCGAAGAAATCTTTGCCGGATCGGATATGATCGTGAAAGTAAAGGAACCTCTTGAATCTGAGTTTGCTCTTGCGAAAAAAGGGCAGATCCTTTTCACCTACTTCCACTTCGCCGCCTCAAAACCCCTCCTGGAGGGCATGAAAAAGAGTGGAGCCGTCTGCATCGCCTATGAAACTGTTACAGGACCAAATAAGTCTCTTCCCCTCCTGGTTCCTATGAGCGAAGTCGCAGGCCGTATGGCCATTCAGGAAGGGGCAAAATATCTGGAACGCCCCATGGAAGGTCGTGGGATTATGCTTGCCGGAGTCCCCGGAGTTGCCCCCGCAACTGTCGTTGTTATCGGGGGAGGAATTGTGGGAACCCAAGCGGCAAAAATGGCCGCCGGTTTGGGGGCCATCGTCTACATTCTCGATATTAATGTCGACCGGTTACGATATCTGGCTGATATCATGCCTCCAAATGTAATCACCATCTATTCGAATCCCATCAACCTTCGGGAGCTTATTTATCAAGCCGACCTCGTCGTTGGGGCCGTCTTGATTCCAGGCGCGAAAGCCCCCAACCTAATTACCCGAGAAGATCTGAAAAAAATGAAACATAGAGCGGTCTTCGTAGACGTGGCGATTGACCAGGGTGGTTGTGCAGAAACATCCAAGCCTACGACACACACGGAACCCATCTACATCGAAGAAGATATCGTTCATTATTGCGTGGCCAATATTCCTGGGGCGGTCGGCACAACCTCCACGTACGCCCTGACGAATATGACATTTCCTTACGTTCTGGATATTGCGAATAACGGCTGGAAGAAGGCCGCACAAAAGGATACCCACCTCCGAGAAGGGATCAGCGTTGTCGAGGGAAAGGTCACCTACAAGCCGGTTGCGGATGCCTTGGGAGATGAGTACACCCCCGTGGAAGAAATCCTGAAATAGTTCATTAATTATGGTCCCAGTGGTGGGACGTGGGTATAATCCCACGGAGACCAAAAGTGTCGGGGAAATCTATCGTGACTGAGGAAAATATTCAGACTCTTTCCTACCAATCGGATTCCTTAGATAAAGTCAAAACTGCGCTAAAGGGGATCACCGA
>CAYRLD010000208.1:0-5090 GCA_964424925.1 uncultured Planctomycetales bacterium | reverse complement strand
AGGGGCAAATTGGTAGTGGGAAGAGGGGAATCGTTCGATTTTCTCCCCTTCTTTGAGCCCCATCTTCTGCAGAAGGCCCTTCATCCAGGGGGGCGCAAACTTCCGGAAAAGGTCATCTTCGAGAGAGAGAAAAAACTGACTCGACCCAGGATCCCCCTGCCGGCCAGACCGTCCACGAAGCTGATTATCAACACGTCGGGATTCATGCCGCTCGGTTCCCATGATATGTAAGCCGCCAAGATCGGCCATACCCGGCTCTAGAATGATATCGGTACCACGACCCGCCATATTCGTGGCAACCGTAACAGACCCACTATGGCCGGCACGAGAAACAACATACGCCTCTTTTTCATGATATTTCGCGTTGAGAACCTCGTGCTGAATTCCCCGCATTCGAAGACGATCCGAAATCACTTCCGATTTCTCAACCGATGTCGTCCCGATCAGAATCGGGCGGCCCTTTTCATGAACCTCGACAACCGCATCCTCAAGAGCTCGAAACTTTTCATCCTCGGACCCGTACACCAAATCGGGATAGTTCTCCCGACGCATCGGTTTGTTTGTCGGAATAATAACCACTTCCAGATTATAAATTTTCTCAAATTCCATCGCCTCTGTGGCCGCGGTTCCGGTCATGCCGGAAAGCTTGTCATACATCTTGAAGTAATTCTGCAAGGTGATCGTCGCATAGGTCTGGGACTCTTCTTGAATGCGCACACCCTCTTTCGCCTCCACCGCCTGGTGTAAGCCATCACTCCAGCGACGACCCGGCATTTTTCGACCGGTAAATTCATCAACAATGATCACTTCCCCATTTTCGATAACGTAATCTTTGTCAAGCTGGTATAGAATGTTCGCCTTAATGGCACACTCAATGTAATGGGGCCAATCCATATTCGCGCCGGTATAGAAAGAGCCCACCCCTACCGCCGCTTCGGCTTTCTCAATCCCTTTCTCGGTCAAGAAGATGACATGCTCTTTTTCCTTCGCAATGAAATCCCCCGTGTGGATCTTCTGCCGATCTTTCCCGGGAAGTTCCTCTCCTCGTTCAAGTCCCTTCACAGCCCGACATGCGGTGTAATATTTGTCGGTCGATTCCTCGGTAGGACCACTGATAATGAGCGGGGTACGGGCTTCATCCACGAGAATGGAATCGACTTCATCCACAACAGAATAGGCACGATTTCGTTGCACCTGATCCTCATGCCGAAACTTCATATTATCGCGAAGATAGTCAAATCCGAATTCGTTGTTCGTTCCATAGGTAATATCCGCCGCATACGCTTCCTGCCGAGTGCAAGGACGGAGAAATCGCATCCGCTCTTCCGGGTCGGTATTGAAATTATGATCAAAAAGGAACGATTCATCGTGCTGGATACAACCGATCGTAACGTTTAAAAGATCGTAAATCGGCCCCATCCACTGGGTATCTCTGCGGGCGAGATAATCGTTCACCGTAATCACATGAACACCTTTGCGTGTCAAAGCGTTCAGATAGGTCGGCAATGTCGCGACCAGCGTCTTCCCTTCCCCGGTAGACATCTCCGCAATCTTGCCTTCATGGAGGACGATCCCCCCAATCAGTTGGACATCGAAATGGCGCATCCGGTTGATCCGGCGGGACACTTCCCGGCAAGCGGCAAAAGCTTCGGGAAGAATATCATCGAGGGATTCGCCCTTTTCCAAACGCTCTCGGAATCCCTTTGAGAGCCCCGGAAAAGCTTCATCCGGAAGAGCAATCATTTTTGATTCAAGCGGGTTAATCCCATCACGAACGGTCTTCCAATACTGTTTTAGAAGACGGTCATTCTGAGTCCCAAAAATTTTTCCGAGGATCTTACCGAGCCATTCAACAAATGCTTCCATGAGATTTCCCAAGTAGAAAGAGTGATCAAAACAAACCGAGGGGAAAAGGAAGCGTTATGGGCGAGTCCGGAAATAGGGAGGCAAATCCTCATACAGAGGCAAAAGGTCCACTTCCGGAAGAATAGCACGACCAAATGATTCAGAGAGAGGACGAACGGAAGAAGGGGTATACACCTCCCTCGCATGATCCAAGGCGCATCCAGCCCGAACCTCACTGACATGGGCGACCACGACCGCCATTAGCTTTGCGTCGGGCGTCCCCATTCCAATACTTGCTGCAAGAAGAAACGTCAACATCAGGGTGTGATTATACGTGTGGAGCGGTACGGGAACAACTAATGAGAGGGATGATTTCCAGGATCAAATGTCCCCACGAGATCTGAAAAAGAGGAAACCCCCGCTTCCGAAAGACGCACTGGAAGTTCCTCCAGAATCTTCAACGGTTTTTCCGCATCAACAAAATTGACCGTTCCCACCTGAATGGCACTCGCTCCGGCCACGGCAAATTCAAGAAGATCGTCCACTGTTGAAATCCCGCCAATCCCGATGAGAGGAGCCTTCGGAAACCGGGCGGAAACCTCCCGAACCAGTCGAAGAGCAACCGGTTTTATAGCGGGCCCCGAAAGGCCTCCCGTGGTATTTCCGAGGCAAGGACCACGCCGCCTCCAGTCAATGGCTACCCCTTTCAAAGTATTTACCAGAGAAAGAGCATCCGCCCCCCCCTGAAGAGCCGCATCCGCAATCGGAACGATATCGGTTACATTCGGAGAGAGTTTCACAATTACAGGAATCGCTGTAGAGGATTTTGCGATTCGTACAATCGCTTCGGTCATTGCAGGGTCACTAGCGTGATCGGTTCCATGGGAAACATTCGGACAACTGATATTTAATTCAAAGGCAGAGATGTCCGGTTCTTCCGAGAGGCGTTTTAGCATCACCCCATATTCTTCAACCGTGCGACCAGAAAGACTGACGACCAGACAATCATTCCAGGAACGGAAGGAGGTGAGATCTTTCTCGATGAAACCTTCCAGCCCTTTATTATCGAGGCCAATCGAGTTGAGCATCCCCCCAGCCGTTTCCCAGACCCGAGGGGCAGGGTTCCCCTTCCGGGGCTCCATCGTAACCGTCTTGAGAACAAATCCACCCAGTCGGGAGGGGTCCATAACACGATTCTGGATTCCTCCAAAGGTGCCAGAGGCAACAAGTACCGGGTTATTCAGGTGAATCGGACCGATCTGCGTCGACAGATCGGGATTCATTTTGGGTTGGGGCGTCATCGGGGCGGGATTTCTCCTTCCACTTCTCTTTTTTCTTTTCGTCAAAGAAGATCATTTCCACAGAAAGCAAAAGAACCCCCATACATATATAGGAGTCGGCCAAATTAAAAAGGGGCCAGACATGCTCGCTGTCATAACTAAACTTAATAAAATCACGAACCTTCTCGTATGCGGCTCGGTCATATAAGTTCCCTAACGTACCCGCCAGAATCAGGCCCATGGTGACCACGTAGATCCAACGAGGATTTTTTACCGAAGCAAAAACCCCGACGATGATCGGGACAGCGAGGATGGAAACAATCAGCCAGATTTTCTTCGAGTCACTGAACATACCGAAAACGATCCCTTCGTTATAGATCTGTCCAAAGGAGAGATAGCCGGGAATAATCTCGATCTCTTCCTGATAGGGAACCTTATCCAAAACAGCTGTCTTGGAATAGAGGTCAATACCGGCACCGAAGAGGGCGATAACGAGAAAAAGAATCCAGTGACGCATGTGGAGGGGATTCTAACAAGCGAGAACCGACCGCGCAACTACTCGCCGGAGATATGCCCTTCTTCCTGTTTCGACTTACAGGTCACACAGAGGAGAGCCCATGGGATGGCATTGAGCCGGGTCTTAGGAATCACTTTGTCGCATTCATCGCAAATGCCAAAGGTCCCATCATCAATTCGTTCCAACGCTTCTTCAATTTCCTGAAGTTCTTCATTTTCAGATTCCATCAGGCCAAGAGTAATATCCTGTTCGTTGGAATCCGTACCCATGTCCGCCATATGAAGCGGAAGGGTGGACAGATCACCCGCAGAGTCGGAACCGGTCTTCAGCGCCTCGCCTTCCAGCTTCTCAACATCTCCGAGAAGTAGAGCACGACGAGCCAGGAGCATCTTGCGATACTCCTTCAATTCTTTTTTGGAAAGACCTTTACCCGGCATCGACCTGGCTCCTCTTTTCCGATTCTCTCTGATTCAGAATGGTCAAGATCCGTGCAATCGTTCTTCGACGGGTCTTGAAATCGGCAGGGTTCTCAACGACATCGGTCACTTTTCGGAAACGAAGTTTGAAAAGCGCTTCCCGCTCATTCTGAAGTTCCGTTTCAAGCTCCTGATCCGTTTTTTCCCGAAGGGTGCGTACATCCGTCATCAGATCAATCCTATTTCCGTTTAACGAATTTCATTCTTAAAGACATCTTGTGCGCCACATTGTTGAATACTTTTTTAGCGACATCTTCTGGTACACCAGCAAGTTCATACAGAATCGTTCCGGGGCGAATACAGGCGGCCCAGAATTCAGGCTCGCCCTTCCCCTTTCCCATTCGTGTTTCTGCCGGAGTAGATGTAATCGATTTGTGGGGGAAAACCCTGATATAGAGCTTTCCTCGCCCCCCGAGAGAGTGAGAAACCGCGATACGTCCCGCTTCAATTTCTCGGGCAGACAGCCATCCCATTTCCGTGGACATGAGTCCAAAATCGCCAAAATTGACGCGATTCCCTCGCGTGGCGACTCCGCGCATCTTTCCACGATTGGATTTACGAAACTTAACTCGCTTGGGCATTAACATGGCAGTTTATCCGGAGACCGGACGGGCTCCTTCTTTCTTCTCCGTGAACTTTTCACCTTTGTAAACCCACACCTTAATTCCGATGGTTCCTTTGGAAAGGTGTGCCGTACCTTGCGCATAATCGATATCCGCTCGAAGGGAACTGAGCGGGACACTTCCGAGATTGATTTTTTCAGCGCGAGCAATATCCGCACCACCGAGGCGTCCTTTACAGAGGATTTTCACGCCCTTCGCTCCCAGATCCATAACCATCTCCGCATACCGACGCATCGTACGACGATAGGGGCTTCGCTTTTGAAGTTGTTCGGCAATAGATTCGGCAACAATCTGAGCATCGACCTCAGGGGATTCAATTTCTTTTACATCAAGATCAACAATACGCCCA
>CAYRLD010000207.1:0-5104 GCA_964424925.1 uncultured Planctomycetales bacterium | reverse complement strand
GTATATTCGCTCGGGGTGACATTATATGAACTTTTAGCCGATCGACCCCCTTTTCGGGATGAAGATATTCTCGGGCTTCTTCGAAAGGTTGTCGAAAGCGACCCCCCCCCTCTTCAGAAGATCAATCCCCAAGTGAACCGGGACCTAGAAACAATTGTGATGAAATGCCTGCGAAAAGAGAAAGAGAAACGGTATTCAAGTGCTCTCGCCCTGGCAGAAGATCTGGGCCGGTGCCTGGAAGGGGAGACGATTTCCGCTCGTCCCATTCGGATGACTGAAAAAGCGGTCCGGTGGAGTAAAAAAAATCGTGCGTTGACCATGACGATTTGTGCTCTGGCCCTGGTGATTGTAGGGGGAGGAGTCTTTTTCAAAGTTCGGGCGAATCGAACTCGAATTTTAGAAAAGCAAAACCTAAGAAAGGATGTCCGGCAGGTTCTCCAAAACGTTCGCTCGGGAAAGCTTCTTATTTTAGAGGAAGATCGCAACCTCGAACGGGCGAAGATTTTGCAATACCGGAAACCGGAAACGGTCCGAATATTGGCGCGCGAACTGAAGCTGTTGACGAAACGATTGGAAGGGTCCCAGGATCTCAATGTTGGCGAGGTTCGTTTTCTTCACTTTCTCTGTAACACTCTGGCACAACTTGATATTGAAGAGCCTGTTATTCGCAAACAGGCGGTGGTCACTCTCGGTGCTTATTTACGGGTCGAGATAAACCTTCCAGAGGAAAAACAGGACCAAATCCGGGCGGTACGGGGAGGAAAGGCGCTTTGCTTTTTAGGGGGCGAGGCGGCGGTTCGATTCCTCGAGGAGGCAAAAGATTCCTTCGGACCCAACAGTATTTTTTGGGGACAAGTCAAACTTGTTTTTCAAAGAGTACCTTCAGAAACCGAAAATATAAAAGGTGCCGAGGAGTGGAACAAGGAGGGTGAATCTTTATACAAGGATGGAAAAATCACACAAGCCATCCATTCCTGGACCCGGGCGATCGAAAAGAATCCCCAGGAAGAAAAATATTGGATGTCCAGAGGCGTTGCGCGGGAAAAAGATGGGGATGAAAAGGGGGCGATGTCGGATTACTCAAAGGGTTTAGAAATTAATCCGGAAAAGGCGATCCTCTACCACTTGCGCGCATTACTGTATAAAAAAAGAAACAATCTGGAAAAGGCGATCCTCGATCTGAAGGAATACGCAAAACGAAAACCCACACATCCGAAAAGAAAAGAACTTCAACTGGAAATAGAGAGGCTCACCGAAAGACTTTCCGGTTCGCAGGAGTCTGATTACTGGTATCAGCAGGGGGTTGAGCATGGTCATAACAAGGAGTGGAAAGAGGCCGCCTCCTGTCTACGACGGGCATTTGACGAGCTAAAGAAGGCTCGACCTGAATTAAAAATAAACCCTCCCAGAGGCTCTTTAGAAAAGGATACAGGATCAGATAGAAAATCCTCAGCACAAGCAGATGATTTCTGGTATCAACAGGGCGACCTCTGCCAAAAGAAGAAGAGATGGGCCATGGCGGCTCTCTATTTTCGGGAAGCGATAGAAACGGGAAGGAATCCGCTTTACGGCAAGACTCCCGAAACACAAGGGGCTCTTTATTGGTATAGAGAGGGTCTTATCCTGCAGAACGAAAAAAGATGGGAAGAGGCGGAAAAGTGTTTCCGTAAAGCGATCCCGGATGGATCGGAATTTGTAGATGCGTACTCTTCTCTGGCCTTCGGTTATGGAAAATTGGGAAAAAATCAGGAGGCGGTAACCTATTATTCAAAGGCGATAGGTATCGAACCCCAAAATGCCGACCTATACTTCTGGCGGGCTATCATTCGTGGAAAAATGGGTAAGTCAGCGGAAGCGATGTCCGATTTTAGTATCGTGGTTGAACTCGACCCGACGAACTTTACCGCTTGGATGAAGCGGGGTTATATTCTTAAGGCAAAACAAGATTGGAGTGCGGCGATATTGAATTTCACCGAAGCTCTTAAGCTGGGTCCCGACTCGTCCCCCCTCTATCTCGAGCGGGGATTCGCCTACCAGAAAATTCAAAAATACGAAAATGCGATCGAAGACTTTGAGACCTATTTAAACATGAATCCCAAATCCCCCCGCACCAACCAACTTCAATCGGATATCGAAGAGATGAAGAAAAAGCTTTCTAAATCGCCAAAATAACCCCATATAAGCCATTTTCACCCTCCCCGTTTCCAGGCGGTTTTCCTTTCTTTCGCACCCCCTTTTGGCTAGGGTTTCGACTTCAAATACTGGGGGCACAAATGCAATACAGGGTGATGAGTCTCTTTCTATTGGCCGGTCTGCTCTCTTGCGGCGGCGGTGGAAACAACGGAGGAGTAATTCCAGACGGCGTTGTCTATGCCGGATTTGAGTATTCTTCCACTTCCGATCTCTCGCAGGATCAGATTCTGCGCCACTGGGCGCCGCAAGTCTATCAGGATACCCGCAACGATACGGTGATGGGGCATACCTATTACGAAAGTGCCGATATGATCGTCCGGGTCGACTATGACGGGGACTGGGATGCGGGGAACAACTGGGATAATCTTCCCCCCAACGGAGGGGACTACAGTTCTCTTGCCGCTTGTGCCTACAGCTCTTTCGTCGAAACCGAAACGCACTACTTTCTCGGATACGGATACTTTCATGCCGCCGACGATGCGATTATCCCGATGGACCGGCATGAGAATGACTACGAGGATGCCTTTCTCTGTATTCGCAAAGGGACACAGCCTGGCGACTACGGAACGTTTGAGGCGATCTACATGAATCATCATGGCAATCGCCATCTCTATACCCCATCGGATGTCACCTTCTCGGGATCGCACGTTCGGGTTTTCATGTCCTCCAATGGCGATGTGATCGGCGGGATGAATCTACTGAATTTTGGCGAACATGGGCACGGAATGGAAGCGTACGTTCCGGGGAACCATAAGGTGGAAGATGACGGAGTCGTTTATAACGTCGGGGATGTGGGCGAAGTTCCTCTCTTGACCGGGGATGGAGCGTTCACGCATCACTACGATTATGAGTTGATCGACATGGCGGAGTTGTGGAACCGGCGGCACATCCACGACAACAATCCCTTTATGAGTTACTCCACGTTTGGCGCAACAGGCGAGGAACCGGGTGCGCATAGCTCTTTTTATCACTCCCTTTTCTATCATCCGGCCGCCTATTTTTCTGAGAACGCATCGTTCCTCCTTTCTCAGGGGCCTTGGTCGTTTACCTATCTTCATAATCCCTATGTAAAAGAGGGCGATCCTGTTTCGGCGCTTCCCGAAGGGTGGAGCCGCACAAAGCTCGGTCCTGTGACGCAATCAGGGGAAGCGTATGCGTGGCGTGACCTCTTCACGCTCGATGGGTCGGGGGAATCGAAAGATCCCGCCGAAGATCACTCTGACCTCTTGACCGTATCGACTTCCGGGGATATGGAGTTGACCGCTCGTATCCTTCAGCTTCAGAGAAACGTCTCTTCCGATGCATTCGGGGGAATCGTGATCCGAAACTCCTTCGACCCAGGTGCGCCGGCGATTTTTCTTGGGATCACTCCCAACCGGAAAGTTACCTGCCGCTATCGCTCTACCGAAGGGGGAGATCTCGTTTCTACCGAAGGAACGACCGAAGAGAGACCGGTCTGGGTAAAACTCGTTCGCCAGGGAAATCTCTTCACCGCCTTCTCTTCTGCTGACGGAATCGATTGGTTCCAGGAGTTTATCTCTGTCGAGATCCCGATGAGCGGTTCGCTTGAGGTCGGTCTCTTTGCTACTTCCGCGAATCGAGACTTTCTCGCCGCCCTTCTCTTTGATCAGGTGGAGATTTCCAGTCCGTAACTATCCGGAAGACTTTCTCCCCGATCCGCTTGCGAAGAGAAGTAGCCCCAGAAGGATGCAGACCAACCCGAAGGGAAAGCGGATTCGAGTCGAAACCGCTCCAAAGCAAGAGCCTCCTTTTGATCCATGCATTCCCTCTTCTGGCGGACCGGTACTGACGGGCGGATGGCGAACTTCGAAACTCCACGTTTCACTCCAAGGGCCCAGGTTTCCTCCTCCATCAATCGGGCGAACCCTCCAATAATGAAGACGGGTTGGGAGGCGAACGGTCACCTTTGGCTCGTTCGTATGGATTCTCCAGGCAACCGGATTCTCGAAAGTCGTCTTTTTATCGACCTCGATTTCGTATCCAACGACCCGCACATCGTCCGGAGCTTCACTCCAGAGGAAGGCGATGACCTCGCTTTCGATGACCGATTCGTTTGGGGGGTAGAAGAGGATCGACGCCTCGGGTGGATTGGTATCGAGAGCGGGGTCGATCGTAAAGGTCCACGGTGCGCTCGGAGTCGAGGGGACCCCTACCCCATTCAGAGCGGTAACGGTCCAGCTATAGGTTCCTGCCTCCAATAGAGGAAGAATGAAATACGTATCCTCAAGGACTTCTTCGTGAAGAAGAAGGGTTCCTGTGGAATCAAAGAGTTCCACTTTGTGGTAAGCGATCCCGCTCTCCGGATCATTTCCCCCAAACCATTTTATCTCTACGACGGGATCGATGATGTCGATCGTCCCGTTTGCAGGAGAGAAGGGGGTGGGAGAAAAGGGCGCCGTACTATCGGAAAGAGAGGTGGGATCGATCGTAAAATGATTCCAAGACGACCACAAGCCGGTCGATCCGACGGTTGTTGCCCGAACACGCCACGAATAGCTTCCTGGGGACAGTAAGGGGGACTCCTGTTGGGAGAGCGCGGGAGATTGGGTAAACCCAGAGTCGATTTCGATTTCATATCCCGTAGCGTAGGGAACTTCACTCCAGTCGAGAAGGAACCCCTCTTCCGGAAGGATCGATCCCTCTATGGGAAGGAGTAGCGTGGGGGTGTCGAGTGAGCTCGATCCGGAATAGCTCCATGTCTGGCTCCATGCTCCCAGATTTCCGGGGGTATCGACCGCGCGAACTCGCCAATACAAGGGAGCCGATCCGGGTGGCGGAATGGGAAGAATGAGATTGCCAGAAGTCGCTTCAAGAAAGCCCGGATTGGGGAAAGTAGGATCTTGATCGATTTGTAACACGTAATACGCAATGTCGTTTGCATCGAAAACCT
>CAYRLD010000206.1:0-5145 GCA_964424925.1 uncultured Planctomycetales bacterium | reverse complement strand
CTTCAATTAAAGGAGCGATGGAGGTTTTGGAGCGCAATTTCTCAGCGGCTCCGATCGCGGCTTCGGCAACAATCATCTCTTTTTCTTGAAAGAGGCGGTTCACTACTTTTGTCGCCTTTTCTTCCTGTAAGGCTCCCATCGCGTCAAGAATGGAGGCTTGCACCTGTGGTCTCTTGGCGTTTGGAGCTAACCCACCAGCAAGTAAGGAGAGTGCTTTTGACGCTTCTTCTTTATAGCCACCCAACGAGGTGGCCGCAGCCATACGGACAATCTCTTCATCTTTTCGAAGATGCTTTCCGAGAAGAGCGAGCACTTTTCTTCCCCGAGCCTCTCCTACTTTGGAAACAGCCTGAGCCCGTGCATTCGGATCTTCACTCTTGTAGTCGATCTTAAACTGATCGAGAGCTTCGTCCTGAAGACAGGGAAGCAAGAGAATGAAAAGAGTGGTTAACATGATCTATTCCGGCTCCGCGTATTTGGAGGCGTTCTTCCTCCACCACAAGGACCAGTCTCTTCCGGTATTATATCGCTCTCCCGTAATATCTTTTAGCGCCTGGTTTGCGGTAGGAAGAAGGGCTCTCTTTCGCTTGAGTTGCTCGTTTTCTTGGCCGCCACCAACCCCTCCCGGCCCCGGCATCGGCGGTGCGCCAGCCCCGGTAGAATCTTCGCTGATCCCTTCAAGACCTTTCACCAACTTGATCAATTCTGAAATACAGATCTTTGTTTTCAAGTTTGTCGTTCCATATACGGCGGCTCGGGCCACACCCACATTTCGATCATTGAAAAGCGCACACACCTTTTTATCGATTTTGTTGTATTCGGTAAGCGTCGCGCACTCGATAAACTTCTCCTGCGTTTCGGGATCATTTTTTGCCGCGCGAACCGCTCCGATGAGTGCGTCAGCCGCTTTCTTGTCTTCTTTGTACTTTGAGATGTTTTCCGCCGCCGCAAAGCGAACGTTTCGGATCGAGGCGTTTAGGGCCGCTTGAACTTCTTCTCGGGTCGTCGCCATTCCTCCGGATCGAATTTCTTTCATGGCCACTTTCTTCACGGTGCTTCCATTTCCGAGTAGCCATTTTTTCAATTCGCCGAGTACTTTATCGTGCTGAACTTCCCCCAATGTATTCAAGGCGTCAATAATGTCCGATTCCGCCTGAACCGTTTTTAAGGAGGTTTTGAATGCTTTAAGTGCGTCTGTCGCCTCTTCTTTTGTTGCTTCCTGAGCAAAAAGAGGAAGAGAGAGGGTAAAGATTCCAGCCAGGATTAACCATGCGCTTTTCATCACTATAAACTCCAAATCTTGAACGTTCTTTCTTTGATACGATTCCGGAGGGGAAAAGGTCTCGAAAAAGTAGATTCCATCCACCGAAGGGGCGGGATTGTACCACACCCTTTTCTACGAATGCAATTCCGGTTATTGCGAAGAAGGGTTCCCATTGACTAGAATGCGCCGATGGATGACGACCCAATTTTGAGCCCAGAAGAGGCTCCCGAGCCCAAATTCTCCTTTTTCCAGGTAGCGACAACCGCCATTGTTGTTCTCATGGCGGCCACAACCGCCATTTCTTGGTACTTCATCCGAAAAAAGCAAGTGGGGGAACAGTCTATCAAACCTAAGGTTGCCGTAGAACAAACCCAAGAAGAGATCGATCGAATCACTCTCCTGGAGCAAAGACTCACCCGTCTGGAAGAAAAAATTGAGGGAATCCAAATCAAAGGGGAGACCTCTCCCCCCCTACCCCCTCTTCCCAATATCCAGATCCAGAAGCCGGCGAAAAACGGGGAAAGTAGTCGAGCACAGATTGAGGAAGCAAACCGCTCCTTTTCGGCTGGGAAATACAATGACGCTGAAAACGGATATTTTCGAGCGCTCTTCCTCTATCCAGATCAACCAGATGCCTACGTCGGCCTCGCTCTTTGCGCGCTCGTGCGAGGAGCCTATACAGAAGCGTGGTCTTTTCTCGTACGCATCCTTCAAAAAAACCCCAATTTTTTGAAAGAAGCTCGCTCTCCTTTACTCTATTTTGGATCCGATGAAGAATATCGTACCTTTCTCGGCCAACTCGAATCCCATCTCATGGAAAATCCACTCGATCCGGATGCAAAACTCTTAAAAGCCTGGATCGATATCTATGAAAAGGGGGGGAATTACGGAAAAGCCTCGGCCACCGAATTGCCCGGCAATCCAGAAGCGGAATTATTGATAGACCAAATAGATTCCAGCGGAAAATGACGCCTCTCCCGAGGAGAAACAGCCGATATCTATTTGTTGACATTAATTTTTTAGCCCACGTATAATCCCCGGGAATCAAAGGGGTTACACGTGCCGACATACGATTACGAATGCGATAAATGCGGGCACGTTTTTGAGGTTTTTGAAAAACCGAGTCAAAAACGAATCAAAAACTGTCCCGAGTGTAAAAAAGGGAAAGCCAAACGCCTGCTCGGCGCAGGAGGCGGAATCATTTTCAAGGGGAGTGGTTTTTATATCACAGACTCCAAAGGGAACTCAGGAGAACCGCAACCCTCCAAAAAAGAGAAAAAAACAGCCCGGAAAGAGAAAAAAGATAGTTCAACTAAATCGGAGCAAAAAAAATGAGAGACCTTAAGGGGGATTGGAAAGATCTTTTCAACGGATTCATGGTTGCGCTCGATATGCGCAAGATGTTCCTCGCGTTCTGCGGGATCGTCTTTACCGTGGTCCTTCTCGGAGGATCGACCGCTTATATCGGAAATATGAGGGATCCGGACTCGGTCACTCGTCCCACAGGATTTCTCCTACATGAAATCTGGAATACGGTCGCTCAAAGCTGGCATGTCATTTTCACAGGGTCAGAAGAGCTTCCGGCGGATTGGAAGATCTATGTCCCTTATTCGATCTTTTTTGTCCTCCTCTTCCTGACAATTTGGTCCTATTTCGGGGGAGCCATTTCCAGAATTGCCGCCTATGAGATAGCGAGAGATGGAGAAAGGATCGAAACAGCAAAAGCTCTCAAATTTTCCCGGAAAAAGTTCTGGAGCTTTTTCTGGGCACCCCTGATATGCGTTATTGGATTTGCCTTCTTCTTCTTTTGTAACTTTGCCGGCGGAGCCATCGGGAAAGTGATCGATTGGATTCCTTACGTAGGATATGCAGGGGCCCCTCTGGTCGCCCTCCTCCTGCCCCTCGCCATTCTTTCCGGTTTTATCATGATGTTGATCTTGATTGGATCGATTACCGGATCACCGCTCTTCCTCCCTGCGATCGCAGCAGAAGGAACCGACAGTTTTGATGCCGTCAGCAGAGGGTTCAGTTATGTCTATTCCCGCCCATGGCATTATGCCGGCTATCAACTGGTCACAGCAATCTACGGAAAGATCTGTATCGGATTTGTCATTCTGTTCACCATTGCAATGTGTCATCTAGGAATTCAAGCCGGGTCGGCTGGATTCGATATATTCGGGATATGGGACAAGGGCCAGTTCGATAAAATGGAAAATGCGAGCTGGACAATGATCCTTTCGAAAGAACACCAGGAACGAAATTATAATTGGAATCCCGTTACCTACGCGAAATCCGCACCAAGGCGCCTTGTCACCGACCCGTGTGAAATTCTTATTCGAGATCCTTACGGACGTCTTCAGAACATCGCTACAAATTGCATCGTTCAACCCAACTGGGATGAAGGGATTCAATCGGTCGGAAGTAGTGCAACGAGAGCCTCCTCTAAGGGAGGACAAAAAATAGGCGCCTATATTCTCACCGCATGGCTTATTGTCATCTTGGGAATGGCTCTGGGGTACTCGATCTCTTACTTCCTGAGTCAGCAGACGCTGATCTATTACATTCTCCGGAAGAAAGTAGATGGGATAGAGATGAACGAGGTCTTCGAAGAGCCGAATGAAGAGGAAGAAGCTCTTCCCGAACCGACAGCGCCAGTGACCGCTCCGGAAGAAAAGAAAGAGGACGGTCCAGAAGAAAAGAAAGAGTAAGGAAACCCTCTTCTATTCTTCGAACCGTTTTCCGAAAAAGTATCGGTGCAGCCTGTCGCCCAGAAAAAGTCCCACGGGAACAAGGACAAGACCGGCGGCTACATCGACCACATAATGATATCGAAGAACAACGGTCGATAAAATAAGGCCCACGCCCGGAAGAAGCATCCACCAAAAATATTTCCGGTGGGTTCCCCAAGAATAGACGAGAACCAATGCCGCCGCGGCCGTATGCAAAGAAGGAAAAGCATCCGCCGTTGTCATTTCCAACTCTCGCAACGTCACATGCATCCACTTCCCCAACCAGACGCCTTCTAACACCTCTGGGCGAGTTTCGAAGTGCTGAGGACCCACCGCCGGGATTAAAATATACCCGAGGTATCCCAAAAGAATCGTGACAAAATATACCGTCCCAAAATGGCGATATCGCTCTTCTCTTCCCTTTCTCCAAAAGAGAACGGCAAGAATGAGCGGCATCGGAAAATAGAACCAATAGAAGTAGTAGAGGATTTCTATGAACAAGGGGGACCAAAAAATGGAGATCGCCCTGGACACATCCCCGAAAAGAGCGCGATCCCAAGAAGCAAGAAGTTGGTCCCAATAATAGGTGTCAAACGGGTGAATCATAGGAATGAGGAGGGTCAATTCTCGAAAAATAGCGAGAACAAACAGAATAGGAAGCCAGTGACGAAGAAGCGTCCAAAATCGTTTCGGATAGGCCTGTTCCACCCAAGCTACGCTACAAAGAGTTACAACACCCAAGATATGGAAAAAAAGAAGTCCCCCTGCATCAGAAATAGAATGGTTCATGAGAAGGAGAACGGAGACCAACACGAGGTAAGCCAGAAGGGGGATTTCGAAAGAATAAAAGTATTTTCTCATGATAAATATGGTGCCGGGAGGGGGAATCGAACCCCCATGAGGTTGCCCCCATCGGTTTTTGAAACCGACGCGTCTGCCAATTCCGCCATCCCGGCTACCTTGCGGGGATCAAGTGTACAATGTGAACGGAATTGATGCACCTGTTTCACCCGTTACGGCCCCAACCTTCGTCCCACCGACTTTTGCCGAGCACTCTCTAGCGGCGTCGTCTTTCCTTGATGAGAAAGGGAAAACCAGATCGATCCTTGTTCCGTCCGGATGTCTGTTACCCAAAAATCTCGACTGCCTACC
>CAYRLD010000205.1:0-5163 GCA_964424925.1 uncultured Planctomycetales bacterium | reverse complement strand
GTGGCTGGTCGACAACACCAGGTCGTAGCCGCTGAAATCGAAGCGACGGATGGCGCACCTGCAAAGATCAAGAAGGCGATCGTTCCCGACTTTGAAAACGTCTATTATCCGATGAAACCGGTCGTCCCTTATGCCGAGGTCGTACATGACCGGATTAACCTTGAGATTATGCGGGGTTGTCCTCACCGATGCCGCTTCTGTCATGCGGTTATGTTTAAGAATAAACTTCGTTTCCGCTCGGTTGAAACGCTTCTGAATCAGGCGGAGACGGTCTACAAAAATACCGGCTATGAAAGCATGGCTTTGACAAGTCTCTCCAGTGGAGATCATCCTCATATTGCTGAGTTGATGACTCGGTTGAATGCTCGATTTGCCCCTCGAAATGTAAATATTACGCTTCCTTCCTTGCGCATTGATGACAAGTTGGCGGAACTTCCCCGGTTGATGAAAACGGTGCGGAAGGGAGGCTTTACGGTTGCTCCCGAAGGAGGAACCGAGGCTCTTCGCAAGATTATTCGGAAACCGATCAAGGATGTGGACCTCTATGCAACGGCACGATCCGCGTTTGAAGAGGGGTGGAAACATCTCAAACTCTATTTCATGATCGGCCTTCCGGGCGAGACCTCGGAAGATCTTGAGGGGATCGTACAGACTGCTCGCAGTGTCTCCCGGGTTGGGAAAGAAGTGCGCGGGAAATATGCCGATGTCAATGTCACCATTTCCCCGATGGTTCCCAAGCCGCATACTCCCTTTCAATTTGCGGGCCAGAAATCATTCCAGTATGTGCAGGATGTGGAAGATCGTTTGCAACGAATGGCTCGGGGAAGTCGAATTCTCCTCCGGATGCATAGTCCGAAAACAAGCTATGTTGAGGCGGTGATGGCACGAGGGGATCGACGCGTTGGAAAAGCGATTCTGGAGGCCTGGAAACTTGGCGCCCGCTTCGATGAATGGCGGGAATATTTCAACTACGACCGATGGATGGAAGCTTTTAAGCGAACCGGCATCGATCCAGACTTTTATGCCCGGCGGGAACCGGCCGAAGGGGAAGTTCTCTGTTGGGATCATTTCGATATCCGCCAGGAGAAGGAAACCCTCTGGAAGGATTGGGAACAGTGCCGGACAATGGCGCGCGAACGCGATGAAGCGGTGCCCGTTTCTTAGAAAAGGATCAGCTACGTGATTCAAAAACTTACCCAATTTCTTGGTCGGGAAGTCGAGATCTGGACGACCGAGAATGTCGAACCATGGATGGGAATCGTTAAAGATGTTCAGGTCGATTTCATTGTTCTGATGATTGATGAACTCGAAACCTATCTTTCTACCCGTACCATTGTTGCTTTCCGCCTTTCTGAAGAAGAGCAGGGAGGGAGCAAGGATTCTGATGCGTAGAATTTTTGTTGGTAGCTTTCTTTTTCTTCTGGCCTGTTCAGGCCGTTCCTATTACGTCGACTTTCCCGATCAGGATATTCCTCTCCCTGGAATGATGGAATTGGAGCGAAGAGTTCAATCTTGTCGGAGTGGGGAGGAGCCTTGGCATGCGGATCCACGCCGGGTGGCCCACATGGCTCTTCTGCAGCAGATCAATATTCCGGTTCATGAGACGGTATTTCGCTCTTCGGACTACGAATTCCATAAATATAGTACGGAAAATCCACAATGGGGTTCGTATGTGGTAACGGGATGGCGGGATCGAGCGGGTCGAGCTCATCGATGCCGGGTAAGAATGCGGGCATATGAAAATATCTGGTATGCGGTTCAGGTGAGTCGCTATATGGCCATGGACTATGTGGATGAGCGAGACGTTCCGGGTGGGACCCCACCCGAGGTGGGGCATTAATCGAGGGAGCAGGAAATGAGTGAAATTGAGAATGTCATAATCATTGGGTCTGGTCCTGCGGCATATACTGCCGCTCTTTATACGAGTCGGGCGAATCTTAATCCTCTTATCATTGAGGGCGAATTTGATCCGGAACATCACCCAGATCTTCCCGGTGGGCAGCTGATGATTACGACCGACGTGGAAAACTACCCCGGATTTCCAGAGGGAATTACGGGTCCTGATTTGATGACCCACTTTCGAAAGCAGGCCGAGCGGTTTGGAACGCGTATCGAGACCGCTTGGATTGACCGCGTTGATTTTTCCGAGAGACCTTTTTCTCTCTATGCTGGGGAAAAGGGTTGGAAGGCGGATGCGGTCATCCTTGCGACCGGAGCGGGAGCGAACTGGCTCGGAATTGAGAGTGAGACGGAATTGCGAAAAACGGGAACGGTTTCGGCCTGTGCCACTTGCGATGGAGCGCTTCCTCACTTTCGGAATAAACATCTTGCTGTGGTTGGGGGCGGGGATTCGGCCGTCGAAGAGGCTACCTTCTTGACCCGTTTCGCTTCGAAGGTTTCCCTGATTCATAGACGGGACAAACTTCGGGCGAGCAAGATCATGCAGGAGCGGGCACTCAATAATGAGAAGATCTCGATCGAGTGGAACAGCCAGGTTTCTGAAGTCCTGGATATCTCCCAGAAGAAGGTAACAGGGTTACGTCTGCAGGATACGGTAACGGAAGAAGAGCGTGTTCTCGATTGTGACGGTCTTTTTCTTGCCATTGGCCATACTCCAAATACCGCCTTTGTGAAAGAGCAGGTCCATACCGATGAGGCCGGCTATATCCTGGTTGACCGGGGAACCTATACCAATGTCGAGGGGGTTTTCGCAGCCGGTGACTGTGTCGATCACACCTATCGACAGGCGATTACCGCCGCCGGAATGGGCTGTATGGCGGCGATTGATACGGAACGGTGGCTCGAATCCCAAGGCTAATGTAGCTCTCCTTGGCGGTTCTTTACGCTTTCGGGGGGATCTGGTAGAGTACCGCCCATGCCGCGTGTACAAATTCTCCCGGAAGATCTCGTCAATAAGATCGCTGCGGGAGAAGTGATCGAGCGTCCTGCTTCCGTTGTGAAAGAACTCGTCGAGAACTCCCTCGATGCGGGGGCCAGTGATGTCCGCATCGATATCGGAGAAGGGGGGCGGAAGCTCATTCGCGTGACCGATAACGGTTCTGGGATTGAGCCAGAGGATCTCCCCCGTGCCTTTGCCCCTCATGCCACCAGTAAGCTTGGCTCGGAAGAAGATCTATTTCGAGTAGCCACATTCGGTTTTCGTGGGGAAGCCCTTGCTTCCATTGGATCTGTGGCCCGGGTCCGTATTCTCTCAAGGCTTTCCGATTCCATTGAGGCGGCCGAACTTGTGATGGATCATGGGCGGAAAGGGGAGGTTTGTCCTGCTGCGGGTCCGGAGGGAACTTCGATCGAAGTCCGAGACCTCTTCCAGAATGTTCCGGTTCGTCGTAAATTTCTACGATCGGTGCATGTTGAATTTGATCACATCATGGATATTGTTCGACGTTTCTCCGTTGCCTATCCTTCTGTTCGGTTTGAACTCCATCATGACGGCGAACCGAAACTCAATCTGCCGGCAGGGGATATCCCTTCTCGGATAGAGAAGTTTTTCGGGGCGGAACTGCGGGAATCATTGTTAGAAGTAGAACACAAAGGGGAGTCAATCTCCTTCTCCGCCTGGCTTGCTCCTTCCCGGTTTGCCCGTACGAATTCGAAAAGTATTCATCTTTATCTAAACGGTCGATTTATTCGAGATCGGGTTCTTTCGCATGCTATCCAGGAGTCGTACCGGGAACTTTTGCCTCATGGGCGCTATCCGGTCCTGTTTTTGTTCCTGGAAGTGGATCCGAGCGAGGTGGATGTAAATGTGCATCCTACGAAAGTGGAGGTTCGGTTCCGCAGAGTGTGGAAAGTTCATGACCTCCTCGTTGATCATTTACGTCGTGCGTTGATGAAATCAGGACTCGATCCAGAACTGGGTGCCCAAGAACTTTCTGAACGAGTGGACGTCCCGACTCTCGCAGCCCGGACAAGTTACAAAGAGATGGTTTCTTTCTTCTCTGGCGAAACGGCTTCTCAAGGAAGCATGGTTTCTTCGGAACCATCCTCTGTCGAAATGCCTCTTTTGACCACAGGTCGACGATTTTTTCAGGTGCATGACCGCTATATCATTGAGGAAGCGGAGAACGGCATTCGACTCATTGACCAACATGCTCTTCATGAGAGAGTTCTTCTCGACCGATTTCGGAAGCAGTTTTCCGATGGGGACGTTATTCAGCAGAGGCTTCTCCTTCCGTCTGTTGTTTCCGTAAACGATCTAGATCACAGCTTTTTAGAAAAGAACCGGAAACTCATTGAATCGATTGGTATGGAATTTGGAGATTTCGGGCCCGGAGAAGTTGCGGTACGCGCGGTTCCGGCGCTCCTTTCCGATGCCGATCCGTCCACTCTTCTCCATGATTTGATTGAAAAACTTCGGGATCACGGTGAGAGCGAATCAAAAGTTGCGGGTACGATGCCTCTTTTGGAAGAGGCTCTCGAATTTCTCGCCTGTCGTGGAGCGATCAAGTTCGGAAGGCGGATGGGGCATGAGGAGTTAGAAAGATTGCTCATCGAAAGCGCCGAGATGGATTTCTCGGCCACATGTGCTCATGGGCGACCGACGGCGATTCGTCTCACTCTAGAGGAATTAGAAAGATTATTTCGGCGAAAATAGGATGCAGGTAGCAGATTTCGAGAAAGCGACACCCGGATTGGGACTGGATCTCTATGTTCATCCCACAAAAAAATTCAAGACCATCTTGATTCAGGTTTATGTACATCAGGTTCTTGGGGACGAGGTTACTTCATTGGCTCTCCTTCCTTTCGTACAGAGGCGAGGGTGCCAGCGTTTTCCCAACCAACGCAAGATTGTCACGTTCCTGGAAGATTTATATGGGGCCTCCCTTTCCGTAGATGTTCTCAAGGTGGGCGAGCGACAGATTCTTTATTTTCGCATGGAAGTGGTGAACGATCGGTATGCGCCCCAAAAAATTGAAGGTCTTCGGAAATCGATCGAATTCCTTTCCGATCTTATTTCTCGTCCGGTATTAGAGACGGATCTGTTCCGGAAAGATTATGTAGAGCAGGAAAAAGTTAATCTCGATCGGTTGATCCATTCTCTGGTCAATGACCGGATGAGTTATGCGACCGAACGATGCCTCCAGGAACTCTGTCCGGGGGAACCGTACTCCATTTATGAGTATGGGCGCCGAGAAGAGATTT
>CAYRLD010000204.1:0-5197 GCA_964424925.1 uncultured Planctomycetales bacterium | reverse complement strand
GTGCTTCCGTTGAAGATCGCGCGGATCGTCTTTCCCTGGATCTCCATCTCGTAGAATTTCAGAGTGGTGAATCCGCGAATGATTCCCTGTTCGTCCGACAGGGTTAGGATCCAGTCTTTCT
Source organism: uncultured Planctomycetales bacterium (assembly GCA_964424925.1). Taxonomy (GTDB): domain Bacteria; phylum Planctomycetota; class MHYJ01; order MHYJ01; family JACPRB01; genus CAYRLD01. The sequence goes on along the minus strand of CAYRLD010000204.1, from coordinate 5,076 downwards.
CTGCGATGTCCTCTTCGAACATCTTGCGGTCTACATTCTGGTAATAGGTTTCCCATAACCCGAAGAGGGTGTTTTTCTCTTCTTCGGTTACCTTGAATCGGGGGAGTACAGCACCAGTCAGTTTCTTTGTCATCATTAGATCCTTATCGTTATGTCCTGAGACACTTCTTTCAGTTCGGAGGAGCCTTCCGCCGCATTGCGGCGAAGGGCGTTGATATGGCGGCCGAGTAGGTCGACCTTGGTATTGGTAAAGTTTCGTCCAAACTCTTTCATCTGCGCGCCCTGGATCTCCAGGATGTCGACATCCTGCTGGATCACCTTTCGGCAGTACCACTTCAGGAAGGGCTTTGTAATGAGAGAGGGAAGCGGGAGTTTCCAGGTGATTGCGGTCGTGACGTCCACAACGAACTCTTCCCGTTGGGTGCATTGGGATACGATCAGGAAGTTATGGGTTTCCCCATACTCATAATCTACGCGGGAGATCGAAGGGAGAATGAACTGGTCTGTATGTTTCTGTTTCACGCCCTTAGGGAAGACAAGGCGGGGGCCAATCCCTTGCATCGGCTTTTCATCAAGGAAGTCGACGACGACCGATTCGCCAGAGCGGGTTACCCGCGTTTTTACCATATCCCGGTCTTCATTCCGGAAGAGGCCAGGGTGTACAAAGATTGTGTGGGGGACATCGAGGAAGTTTTCGAGGCAGACATCGACCGGGGCGTGGAACCGGGTCTGCATGAAAAAAGTGGACCAGCCTTCTTCTCCGTAGTGGGGAAAATGGAAAGGGTCTCGGGTCGGTTCGCCTACTCCAATCCATACCCATAGATGTTCGTCCTGTTCGACGATCGGAAAGGGCTTCATCGATTTTGCTTGGGGAAGAGGCTCTTCACTACAGAGCGACGGGATCTCTTTGAGGGTTCCCGCTCCGTCGTATTGGTACCCGTGGTAGGGGCATTGAATACAATCTTTGACTACTTTTCCCGCCGAGAGCGCCATTCCGCGATGGGCACACCGATCTCGAAGGGCATGAGGCTTTCCCGATGCGTCTCTCCAGAGGACGATCGATTCGCCTTCCACCTTCCGCTTAATCGGCTTCTTCTTGAGCTCCGATGAAGGGGCGGCTATGTACCAATATCCATTAATGATAAGCATGTTGAGGTATTCTCATTTCGGTTTGAAAGGGGCTGGAAGTTGGTTGATTCATTTCCACGTTCCAAATTTCACGTCCACGCCAGTCTACCCATATCCTGCCCCCATATGGGTTCTGTATGGGTAATCTTAGGGACATAGAGACTCCAAATCAACGGAAATTAAAGAAAGAAAAGGTGGTCTCCAGCGACATTATAAGTTATTGAATATTAGTATGTTACGAGTGTTATTCGGGATTTATCGGGTCTTCAGAAGGAAGCTCTCTGCTCTATTTCCCTTAAAACGATTAATGTGGGAAAATGTTACAAGAGATTGGGTGTATTTAACGATATAACGCAAATATATTGGATATCGGAGGAATGGAATGAGCCTGTTGATATGTGCGCTCATTTTGCAGGTTTCCGTTGCTGTAGACACGACCGAAGAGGTTGTAATCCTTACGAATGAAGCCGTGCCCGAATCGATCGAACTGGGGAAATATTATGCTTCCAGAAGAAAGATTCCCGCCAAACAGATTCTTTCGGTGAAAACCGGTACGAAAGAGGGAATCTCGTGGCCCGATTATCGGAGTCAAATTGAAGAGCCTCTTCGCCGATTTCTCAAATCCCGACCGGAGGTGAAATATATCGTCCCGATCTATGGCATTCCGGTGAAGATTCGGGAGGAGAATAAGGAAAACGATCAGAAGACGGGGGAGTCTTTATCCCGATATGTAAAGAGTCGCGATTATTGTTGCCTAGATCGCGAAATTGAATTGCTTCACAAAGAACACGAATTGGAAGGGTGGGTTCGTTCCGAAACATTCCGGCTGAACCGTTCTTTGACGAAAGACGATGGAGTGTATCTGGTCTGTCGCCTCGACGGGCCTTCTCCCGAAAGTGTTCGGGCGATGATCGATAATGCAATCTATGGAGAAACCTATGGCATCGAAGGGATCTCCTTCCTCGATACTCGTGGATTGACCGAAGGGGCTCATTCCGGAATCGATCGAGAGATGAAGAAGATCGTCTCGGTTTACGAGAGGTATGAGATCCCCTTTACACATGATGATCAGGCAGAGGTGGTTCCTCTCGGGAAGAAACCAAACCAGGCGCACTACTGGGGTTGGTACACCACTCATGTGAAAGCAGAGAAAGGATTTCGATTTAATCGAGGGGCGGTTGGGGCACACATGCACTCTTATTCGGCGGGACGGCTTCGAAATAGGGACAAGAACTGGACGGGGCCTCTTATTCACCATGGGATCACCGCAACGTGTGGAACGGTTTATGAACCGCTCGCTTCCGGTTTTCCCTTCGGAACGATCTTTCTCGATCGTTTTTTTCAAGGGTACAACTTCGGCGAAGCGATGCAGATGGCGAATATGTTTACCTCCTGGATGGCGGTTTTTGTCGGCGATCCTCTCTATGCTCCGTATGCGAAGGGTCGTCCCGAACAGCAAGCTCGGAATCGGGAACTGCTCCGGGAAGGGGCGCGGATGTTGGAAGAGAAACTCGATACAGGAAAGATTGAGGATGCGATGAAACTCGCACAGGAGGTGAGCGCTCTTCCTAGTCTTTCTCGGGAGGATCCCTATCTCTTCTTTCTTCTACGGGAAGTTCGAGCTCGATCGATCGAGCCTTCCTCTTCCGGTGGATCTGTTGGGGATTTATGGAATGCGATTCAAGATGGCGAGGGGGAAAAGGGTCTTCGCTTCAGTTCGAATAACTTCGAGTGTAATCTTCTGGTTGGTGAGTCGCTTCTTGGGAAGAAGCGAGGGGAAGAGGCTCTTCCGTATCTTCAACGAGCGGTGGAGGTGGATCCCGAAAGCGGTCGTGCACGTGAGATTCTCGGGAAAGGTTTTCTTCAGGTGAAAAAGAGAGAGGAAGCCCTCACCTCTTTTGAAGAAGCGTATCGACTGGGCGGGAGGGAGTCCGCTCTTGTCGAAGTCGGCAACCTCCTTCTGTCACAGAAAAAGTATCAGGAGGTCGTGGCTCGATTAGAAGGGATCTCTGCGCAGAATCCGCACGCCCTGCTTCTCGTGGCTCGCTCCTTCTTGGCGTTGAAGCAGTCGGTCCAGGCGGTCACCCTCTTGGAGGAAGGAGCAAAGGCTTCTTCCGCGACCGTAGATACCTGGAATCTGCTTGGGAAAGCGTATCGGTCGGTCGGGAATCGTACCGAAGCGAAAAAGGTTTCTTCGGTTGTAAAATCATTTTCCGCTCGAAAACGGGCCAATTGGCAGGGGAGCCGGCGCCAGACTGTTCAAAAGAGAGTGGGAGAGTTATTCGAAAAGAATCCGGGAAAGATTCTCTCGCCCCTGAAGTCTTCGAATGGGTATGGCCTTCCCGTTCTTCTCTTGGCAAATAAGTCGGGCTGGACGATCGAGGTGTTGATCGAAGGGGCTCTTGTACGTAGCGAGATCATTCGAAGTTCGTCTCGACCGCGCGTGACGAAGGTGCCGCTCTACCCTGGACTCTCTCGCATTGTGGTTGTTGCGAAAAAGGGCGGGGAAGAAAAGGTGTTTGCCGGAGAAGTGAACTTTGAGGTCAACGGGATCTACTCTTGTGGATTCGAGACTCTTTCCAAACTCTACCCTCTCGAGCCCTAATGGTTACAGATCGTAGAGGTAGAAATACCCTCGGAATGGTTTTGCACTGAGGGGCTTTTTCATTCGGGGGCGCATTCCCATGATCTCTTCAAATTCGGGGTGGGCGATGAGAAAGGCGGCGCGCCACCCTTTGAATTGGGGGAGCCACTCTCGAAGGTCTTTGTAGAGGGAGGTGACGTCCTCTCCTCCGATCCGTTCTCCATAGGGAGGGTTACAGATAATCACTCCTTTGTCAAAAGGGAGCCCCCTCATCATAGGCCCCGCTTTTATATCCCGAAAATCCCCGCGGGTATGGATGATGTCATTTGCGACCCCAGCCGCCTTCATGTTTGCTTGAGCAATCTTATACGTAGAATCTTCTAATTCGTTCGCAACGACACAGGGGCGGGTATCTGCGAAGAGGGGCGAGGCTGGTTTTTTTGCCAGATCCGCGAAAGGAGGGAGGCGATAGTGCGCCGGATTGTTTTTGGGGCTCCAGATCGGGGTCGCCCGGGCCATGAGAGCCCCTTCGATCGCGATCGTTCCCGAACCGGACATCGGGTCGAAGAGAATCTCCGAGCGTGAATCGTATCGAGCCAGCATCACGCAGACGGCCGCCAGGTTCTCGCGAATGGGCGCAACGGCTCCATCCATTCGATATCCCCGCTTGTTCATCGGGCGGCCCGCAAGATCGATCGATACTGTTACTAGGTCGTAGTGCATTCGGATCCCGATCTCGATATCAGGATTTTCAGGAGCCACGTGCAATTCGATTCCTTGCTCCTTCGCTCCATCGAGGAGGGCATTTTTTACGGTGCCTACAACCTGTCTCTCTCCGGCGGGGAAGCCGGCGACATTCCGGGCTCGGATGCTGATGCCGGCTCCGTTCCACCACCAATTTCGATTCTCGACTATTACCTGTGTAAGAAGTTCATCATAAAGTGGCTCCAGTCTCGATGCGCGACTGGTATAGAGATCCCAGAAAACCCGTGCACAGGTTCGATGGTGATTCACCGCGAGGTTGGCTAGTTCCGGAGTGAAGGGGTAGAGCAGTTGACCTGTTCCTTCTTTTTTCGGATCCGGCAAACGAACACCGCGAAGTCCTCTTTTGACAAGGCGCAGGAGTTCTCCTCCCATGACTTTGTTTGTCTCTCCGCCTCCGACGAGACGGAGGTTTCCGGCGCCCTCTATTTTGGGTTCTTCATTCATCTCCATTGGCGGCGGATCGTACATTGGGTGGAGGGATGTTGCAACCGGAAGGAGTCATTTTGATAGGATAGGAGAGATGAGACGTCTGTATCCTTTTTTTCTTGGGCTTCTTGCGGCGCTCTTTTTTGGAGCGGCAACCCCGGCGAGCAAAGCTC
>CAYRLD010000203.1:1875-5200 GCA_964424925.1 uncultured Planctomycetales bacterium | reverse complement strand
CCGCCCAACCAGCGATTGATCGCCTTCATCCAGACGTAGCATTTTTTCAGCTCGTCTGGGGACGGCGTCTCGACATCCAAAATCTCCGGCTCATAAGACCGAGCCGACATCCACATAGGGACGCTTACTTATCGTTCGGATCGTCCTCGTCCGAACCCTTTAAATCCTCAAGTCGCTTTTCGGCTTTCTCAAGAAACTTGGCGTACCGACGGTTTTGACCATGCTTTTCCTTGAAGCGGCCATAGGCATCCTCAAAGAGGCCAGGATCGCCCGTCTCTTCCGCGTACAACATGGTGTACGCCATGAAGCTAAGCCATTCATTCGAATTAGGATCCGCCGGAGTTACCTCTTCAGCGAGAAGAGAGGCAAACTTCTTGCCCGCGGCAACCGCCGCTTCCTTGCTCCGTACGCCCTTGATCGTGTCGGAAATCATCAAATTGGTCAGCGCCTTTTCGATTTTTGCGCTCTGGACCTTGGTCAACTTCAATCCGTCACATTCCTTCTTGGCGTCATCTGCAGAGAGATGTCCTAGTTCAATCCGGGCTAGAAGGTAGTCAAACTTCGCACCTTCATCACCAGAAGCGGCTTTTTCCTTCAGTTCCAGAAAAGATTTGACGGAGTTTGCCGTTTTCGTAAAGCCCTCTACATTGCGGGGTCCCTCGTGCTTGGCAAGCACGTTCCCTTCCTCATCGAGAAATACACAATGAGGGAAACCACGCCCGCCCTTTTCCGAAAGAAGGTTCGGGTACTTTTCCCCATCGACTCGAGAGGTAATGTGACTGAAAAGCACAACGCTCTTAGCCCATTTCTGGAAATTCTCGGCGTCTTTCACGAAGACGTCCTGCTCTAAACGAGCGCAGGGGGGTCAGTATGCGTACGAACGGGAAAAGTAGGCAAAGATCAGCTTTCCCGACTTTTTCGCTTCCTCCCGAGCCTTGTCATAATCGGTGATCCAGCCACCCTCGACAAGCCACGGTTCTTTCAGTTTTTTCGCCAGTTTCTCTTCATTCGACTGCGCCCAGGCGGTCGAAGAGAGAACCAGGACCAGAAGCGGTCCAAACAGTTTCATCACAAAGTGCTCCTTTCCAAAAGTCCGAAGATTGTACGCCAAACAGGCCTCAATGGTGAGGAAAATTTCGATCTCTGAGAAGATTCGTATCGATATGGGGGGAGGGGTCCATGCCCTTACTCATCTGCACTATATATGGATTTCTACCGAGAAAAACGGCTCTAAAGGCCCGATTTACCCGCTAGAAGTATCTAAATTTCTCTCGAAGTTTGTTTTGTATGGAACCGTCTCTATAATAAAGTCGTAAGATAGATAGAGCGGGTTACCCAGGGTGATTTTAGAGACAGGTGTAGCATGAACATGACAATCATATTGGCCCTACTCCCCCTCCTTTTTGCCCCCCAGGACGCAAAACAGAAACAGGATGATGTCATCCAGTTGAAGGAATCTGCTGGCGGGGGGATCAAAGTGGGACAGATCACCCAGGTAGATAAAATCGGGATTCAACTCCGTATTCGGGGTAGATCGAAACCGATTTCGATTTCCTGGAGTTCGATTCTTCCCTATTCCGTATACCAGATAAAGGTGGCCCGGATTCAGGAAGGGGATGCCGCTTCCCATTGGGACCTGGCCGAATATTGTCGGAAACATAGCCTCTATTCCTTCGCCGTACGGGAATATCGAGAAGCGATGAAAATCGATCCTTCCCGCGAAGAATCGGCAATGGGGAAAATCCAAGAAACCAGAAATGAAGATGCCCGAACGAAATATGAAGAAGCGAGAAGGCTCGCACTTCTGAAGAAATGGAAAGAAGCCTCCCATCTTCTCACAACGATCATCATGAAATATTCGGACACCCCCTACTTCGACGCCGCAAAGAAAGAAGTGGAAAATCTCACGGCCGATATCGAATCAGATAACGAGAAGAAAAAAGCCCAACTCGGAAAAAAGAAACAGGAAAAAAAAGAGAACGCGGCAAACGTGAAGGAAGATCAGCAGAAACGACTTCTTGCCAAGTGCGTTGATGGGGTGACCCTCGCAAAGAAGTCCTTCGGCGAAGGTCTCGACTGGGAGGGAAAAGATAATCTTACGCGCGCAGAGAAAGCGTGGAAAAAGGGAGAAGGACTGCTCCTGACCACCCGTCGGACAGCCGCGGTTCTGCTTCAATCAAACGACATTGATATCATAAAACGAGCCAAAGAGATCCATGACCAAGCCACCGCCCTTCTCGTTCGGATCTATTACCACCATGGGGCCATGTGGGCAACCCAACTCAACTTCCGTGAGGGGAAACTCTATCTCAACCACGCCTTACAATTGCCCCATGACACCCAAATGGACCATTTGATCAATGAAACCCTTTTGACGCTCAACCAGATACAGATGCGTCAACGAGCGGCCGGAAAGGGATACTAGAGGCCTCTGCAAACTGGCGTTTTCTTCCCCGGAATGGTATCCTCTGCCCCCATGATAAGCCTCACAGAAGAAGAAAAACTGGTACAAGAGACCGCCCGAGACTTTGCCGACAAAGAACTCAAACCGATTGCGGGAGAGATTGATCGGAAAGGAGCGATCCCAAAAGAGATCCTCCAAAAGATGGCGGAATTGGGATTCATGGGGGTCACCACTCCGGAAGAATACGGAGGGGCGGGACTCTCCAATCTCTGCCTTGCCTTAATTCAGATGGAAATTAACCGGGGATGCGCTTCTAGCGGCGTTACCATGTCGGTGCACAACTCCCTCGTTCAAGCGCCTCTTCTCAAATATGGAACCGAAGAACAGAAGAAAGAATATCTCCCCAAACTTGCTCGGGGAGAGTGGATCGGAGCCTATTCCCTCTCCGAACCCGTTTCTGGCAGCGATGCAGGAGCCTTGATCACCTCCGCAACAAAAGAAGGGGACCACTACGTCCTGAATGGGGCAAAGAACTTTGTCACCAATGGCGGGATTGCAGATCTCTTTACCGTATTTATCCGGACCAATGCAGATAAAAGTGTAAAACATAATGCCATCAGCGCCTTTCTGGTAAAGCGAGGAACAGAAGGATTTACGGTCGGTCCTCCCGAAAAGAAAATGGGAATCCGGGGCTCGACCACGACCACGCTTTACTTCGATAATTGCCGAATCCCTGCCGCAAACCTACTGGGAGCGGAAGGAGAAGGGTTCAAAGTCGCCATGACAACCCTCGACGGCGGGCGAATCGGAATAGCTTCTCAGGCGGTTGGAATCGCCAAAGCGGCTATGGGAGAAGCGGTAAAATACGCCAAGGAACGAAAACAGTTCAACAACCCCCTCGCAAAATTCCAAGCAATCCAG
>CAYRLD010000203.1:0-1775 GCA_964424925.1 uncultured Planctomycetales bacterium | reverse complement strand
AAGATCACCGAACTGTATGAAGGAACGAGCGAAGTCCAAAGAATTGTCATCGCGCGGAATGCGTTGAAGTGATTCGCGCCCGGAAACTCATTCTCGTTTTTGCTGGAACGCTGATCCTAATTTTTGGAATTTTCTCGGCTTTCATCATGATCTTCGAAAAAAGTTTCCTCTATCATCCCACCCGAGAGGGGAACTGGAACCTCCCGGAAACAAGCTCCGTCCCAGTGCAGGATATTTCCCTCCAAACCAGCGACAACATCCGTCTTCATGCCTGGCATGCGCAGACAGAGAACCCTCGCTATACGATTCTCTGGTTTCATGGAAATGCGGGGAATATAACCAACCGGTTTCCGACCATGATCGATCTCGTAACCACGCACCAGGTCGATGTTCTGCTTCCCGATTATCGAGGATACGGAAAATCGGAAGGATCTCCGAGTGAAGAAGGGTTCTACCGGGATGCCGATGCCGCTTACCAATATTTAATCGACAAGGGCGTCCCCGCGGAGAAGATCATTATCCTGGGAATTTCTCTGGGAGGGGGGCCTGCATGTGATCTCGCTTCACGAGTGCCTTGCGGAGGGCTCATCCTTCAATCCACGTTCACCAAGGTTCCCGAAATGGCGAGCCAAATGTTTCCCATGGGACCTCTGAAGAAACTAGTCCGAACTCAGTTTGACAACGTAGCCAAGATCGCAACGATCCGCGTCCCCAAACTCCTCATTCATGGAAGACTGGACGAATTAGTTCCCTTCACGATGGGCGAAAAACTTCTTGAGGCGGCGGCAGAACCAAAAACGGCCCTTTGGCTTGAGGGAGCGGATCATAATTCCATTCCCCAAACCCATCGAACTTCCTGGGTGAAGGCTTACAGGCAATTCCTGGAGAAACTTCCCTGAAATGAAACCGACTCTTTTTATCACACTCTTCCTTCTCGGCTGCCAGGGAATCTCCCTCCCTCCGGATCAGAGCGATCCTCCTCGAAAACAAAATCATCCCATAGAAGAAATCGAACGATACATTGAAAGACTCGGATCGAAGAATGGGGCGATCAGCCTCGATGCGGTCGAATACCTCCCCTACTTCGGAGAACAAGCCGTTCCCTTTCTGATGGAAGCCCTCAAGAGCGAAAACCAGAACCGAAGAGCCCTCTCGGCGATGACGCTCGGGAAAATCCCTCATAAGGACGCCATCGCACCACTCATCCCCCTCCTCGAAGATCCAGAGGCCCTGGTATTGAATGTACTCTCCGATGACGGAGAAACCATCCATCCCGCCTATACCGGGGGGATCCCAAAATTTGTCTCGCAACAAGCGAAGGCCTCGCTGAGAACCCTAACCGGAAAAAGCTTCTCGAGCGCATCCCAAGCACACCTTTGGTGGAAAAAAAATCAGAAAACATTCGAAATAAATAAGCCAACGCCCTTCCCCAATAAACTTCCTTCGTATGCGAAGTGGTTGAAAGGGATGAAGATCTGTATTGACCCGGGTCATGGAGGGGATACGCATAAAAGGGGCTTCAAAAGAGGAGTCACCTACCTGAGTGAGGCGGAGGTCAATCTGAGAGTCGCTCGATTTCTTCGCGATCTCCTGGTCTCGGTGGGCGCCGAAGTAACCCTCACCCGGGAAGGGGATACATTTCTCTCTCTAAAAGAACGGGCGCAAATGGCAGGCGAACACGACCTTTTCCTCTCTATTCATCATAATTGGTCGCCAAACCTCAACTCCCAATCCACATCGACCTGGTACCACCTGACTCCGGATCATAAGCCTGC
>CAYRLD010000202.1:0-5210 GCA_964424925.1 uncultured Planctomycetales bacterium | reverse complement strand
GTTGACGCACGTCTGATAAATAAAACACGGGGTGCCAAGGGGGAAGAGCGGTTTGTCTTGGAAATCACGGTTCGGGAGGGAATGAATCGGGAAGTCCGGCGTGTTCTGGCTCGTGTCGGGTTACGGGTGAAACGGCTAAAGCGAATTCGATTTGGGTCCCTCACTTTGGGGCGATTGCCGGAGGGCGCATACCAAAAACTGACATCGGAAGAAGTCTCCGAGTTAAAAGAGAAACTCCGAATGGGACCCGGGGCGAAGAAAAAGAATTCAAAGAAGAAAAAGAGTTCCAAGCGTTCATCGGGGAAGTGATTTGATTCCATCTGCAGAGAGTAGGGAAGGGGTGAAAAAGATCTAATATGACCATCGCAAAGTTAGTTCTTGAAGATGGAACTGCGTTTACCGGGGAATCTTTCGGAGCGGAGGGCGAAACCCTGGGGGAAGTGGTTTTTAATACCTCCATGACCGGATACCAGGAGATTTTGACGGACCCCTCTTACAAGGGGCAGATCGTTACGATGACCTCTCCTCATATTGGAAACTATGGGATCAATGAGGAGGATTTTGAATCTCGACATCCCTGGTTGTCTGGATTTATTGTTCGAGAATGCTCTCCTGTGGTTAGCAATCAACGTTCTTCCGGTGACCTGCCTGGCTTCCTAAAAAAGTATGGAATCGTGGGGATCCAAGGAATTGATACCCGAGCGATTACCCGAAAATTACGGATTTCAGGTGCCATGAACGGCATCTTGTCTACGGGTGAAATGGATGACTCTCTTTTGCAGGAAAAGGTTCTGTCGGCACCAAAAATGGAGGGGCAGGATTTAGTTCAGGCGGTGACTTTGGAGAAACCGAGTCACTGGAAAGAATTTGTTTCCCATGATCTCGATCCGAATTTAGCCCCGGACCGATTTAAAGTGGCTTTAATTGATTGCGGCGTAAAATTTAATATTGTCCGCGCTCTTGTTCACCAAGGGTGTGATGTGACCGTGTTCCCTGCCTCAACAGAGGCCGAGGCGTTGCGGGACTATGATGGAGTCTGCTTCTCCAACGGTCCGGGAGATCCAGCGGCCGTTACATATGGCGTTGATCTGGCTCGGAAATTGATTTCCGAAGAGAAACCTCTCTTTGGAATATGCCTGGGGCATCAAATTCTTGGGCTCGCGCTCGGGGCCCGTACTTACAAATTGAAATTTGGGCACCATGGGGGAAACCATCCCGTAAAGGATCTCGAGACGGGGCGGATTGAGGTGACCAGTCAAAATCATGGGTTTTCTCTGGATGAGGGTTCTGTGAAATCGGCTGGGGGTGAAGTGACCCATATCAACCTTAATGATGAAACGGTAGAAGGTTTTCGGCATAAGTCGCTACCTCTGTTTACCGTTCAATATCACCCCGAAGCGGCTCCTGGTCCCCGTGATGCAGCCCCTCTTTTCGATCGTTTCCTGTCGAGCATGGAAGGTAAAAAGTGAAAAGTCCAAAGACCCGTTGTGTAATTGGTGTTCAGTGGGGCGATGAAGGGAAAGGGAAGATTGTCGATATTCTTTCCTCGGATGCGGACTATGTTGTTCGTTTCCAGGGAGGGGGGAATGCCGGCCATACCGTCGTTGTCGGGGATCAGAAGTTTGTTCTCCACCTCATTCCTTCTGGGATTCTCCAGAAGAATTCCCGGTGTGTTATTGGAAATGGAGTGGTTGTTGATCTCGTGGAATTGTTGAGCGAAATTCAGCATCTTCGAGACCGAAAAATCCCGGTTGATAAGAATCTGATTATTTCTGATCGGGCGCATGTGGTCATGCCGTACCACAAGTTCCTCGATAAACTTTCTGATGTAGGGAAGGGGAAGATTGGGACGACGCAAAGAGGAATTGGCCCTTGTTATGCGGATAAAGCGGCTCGGAAAGGTCTTCGTGTTGCCGACCTATACAATCCAAAGTTGTTCCGAGAGCGTGTTCTTCAATTCACGACAGAGAAAAATAAGGTTTTGAAAGCTTTGTACGGGGGGGCTTCGCTCGATCCTGAACGGATCCTTAAGGAATACCGAGGGTATGCCCGGAAAATAAAACCATTTGTTCTCGATACGGTTCCGTATGTTAACGATGCGATTGATCGGGGAAAAAGGGTTCTTTTTGAGGGAGCGCAAGGCAGCATGCTCGATCTCGATTTTGGGACCTATCCTTATGTGACCTCCTCTAATTCTGACGCATGTGGGATCTCCTCCGGGACGGGTGTTCCACCAAAGCAGATTCGTACGGTGATCGGGGTGGCAAAGGCGTATTGTACCCGGGTGGGGAGAGGTCCTTTCCCAACAGAATTAAAAGGGGCCGTTGGAAATCGGCTGCGTAAATTGGGGGGAGAATTTGGTGCGACCACCGGTCGCCCCCGTAGATGTGGGTGGTTTGATGGGGTGGCCTCTCGTCATGCAGTGCGTATCAATGGAATTGATGAGATTGCGCTGACCAAGCTGGATGTTTTGAATGAAATGGATGAGATCTGCATTGCGACCGGCTATCGGTTAAATGGAAAAACGGTCCAAAATATCCCTACGGATACGACACTGTTAGATCGCATCAAACCGGTCTACCGAACTTTCCCTGGGTGGAAAAAGGATCTCAAGGGTGTCCGCAAATTCTCAGATCTTCCTAAAAAGGCAAGGACCTATCTGGAATTCCTCGAGAAATATCTGAAAGTTAAGATTACCCTGGTCTCCACCGGACGGGAGAGGGGGGAGACCATTATTCGCCGATGACTGTTCCGGCACATATTGCGATTATCATGGATGGGAATGGGCGTTGGGCTCGCTCAAAAGGGTTTCGCAGAGTTCGCGGGCATCGAGAAGGGGCGTCTTCTGTCCGTCGAATTTCAGAAGCATGTGCCGAACGTGGGGTGAAACGGCTTACTCTTTATGCGTTCAGCAGTGACAATTGGAAGCGTCCTGCGAGGGAGATCGAATTTCTCTGGAGACTTCTCCGAAAATTTCTGGTGGGGGAGCGGGACCAAATCATGCGAAACAATATTCGCTTTCAAACGATTGGTCGAACGGAAGGCCTTCCAAAGGATATTCAAGTTGAAATCGGGAAAAACATCTCCCTTTCCGAAAAGAACGATGGTTTGGTTCTGTGTCTGGCTCTCAATTATGGTGGGCGGGATGAGATTGTCGATGCGACTCGTGAGATCGGGAAAGAGGTTCTGGCCGGTCGCATCGATCCGGATAAGATTGATGAAAAACTTTTCACCCAATATCTTTATGCACCGGATGCTTGTGACCCAGACCTTTTAATTCGGACGGGGGGGGATGTTCGTGTTTCCAATTTCCTTCTCTGGCAGATCTCTTATACAGAGCTGTGGGTTACCCCTGTGATGTGGCCGGACTTTACGGAGGAGCACCTTCAAGAGGCTATCGCAGAGTTTGGACGACGGGAACGGCGTTATGGTGGATTGAAAGCGTAGAGGACGAGAGTGGATCAGGCCAAAAAACGAAAAATTGCAGCCCGGGTAATTGGGGCACCACTGCTTATCGCAGCTCTTCTTTTCCTTGTATGGTTGGATCATAAGAATAACCAGATCGTGGCGATTCGGTTTCTCATCGCAGCTCTCAGTGGTTTGGGAATGATTGAGTTTCTGCTGATGGTTCGGGGAAAAGGCTATCCTGTTTTCTGGAGCCCTTGTGTTCCTTTACTGGTTCTCCCGGCCCTTCCTTGGAGTTGGATTCTGGGTAGTCCTGTTCCTGAATTCTTCTTTCCTGCGGTTCTATTTTTTGTCGCCAGTCTGTTTTTCCATATTCTCCTTCGCCGGGGAGGGCTGTCGATTGAATCGGCCGGATGTGCCCTGCTTGGGTTCTTCTATTTGGGTGCTCTTCAGATCGTATGTCATACTCCTACCGGAATTCCGGTTGAAATGTTTTCCTGGTTCCTTCTTTTCCTGTTGGCCACAAACAAAGGTTCCGATATGGCCGCGTACGTAGCAGGAAATTTGATCGGAAAACGAAAGCTCGCCCCTGAAATCTCCCCTTCGAAAACATGGGAGGGGGCGATTGCCGGCGCCATTGTCGGGGCCGGGACGGGGTATGCTGTTTTACGATATGGCCTTCATGAACCGCTGGGATCTCTTCCCGATTGGTCTTTGATGGGTTTTGCGCTTTTGGTTACAATAAGTGCGCAGATGGGAGATCTGGTAGAATCGGCGATAAAGCGGTGGGCTGGCGTAAAGGATTCGGGTCATCTCATACCAGAATTCGGGGGGATTCTCGATATGGTGGATAGCTTTCTGGTCAGTATTCCGGTCACCTACGTGGGGATGGAAATCTTGTTTCGGGTGTTTTCATGACAGGGGATATCCTGGAAAAAGCGCTCCCTATCGGTAATGGGGAAGAATTACAGCGACTATTCGGCCCGTATGATCGCAACCTGAAAGCGGTGAAAAATTCGACCGGTATCGATATTTACGTCCGCGATGGAAAATTGCGTTTCCGGGGCGAATCGAAAATGCTTCAACGTGCAATGAAAGTTTTCCAGGAGATGAAGGAAATCGTTGAGGTTCGTGGTCAGGTTTCCGAGGAAGATCTGTCGGCTCTGCTCTCTCCTACTTCTTCCTCCACAGGGGGTACGGGTGCTTTTCTGCCTGGGAAGGTCTTCCGCCGGGAAGCCTCTATCAAAGCCATGTCCGATGGTCAGGAAGAGTATCTGGATGCGGTGGCGAAGAATGACATTGTTTTCGCCATTGGTCCGGCCGGAACAGGGAAGACATATTTAGCGGTGGCGAAGGCCGTCGAGGCGTTGCAGGCGGGGATTGTTCGAAGAATGGTTCTTGTTCGACCGGCAGTGGAAGCGGGTGAACGATTGGGATTCCTTCCTGGTGACATTCAAGCGAAGGTGAATCCGTATCTTCGACCGATCTATGATTCTCTCAACTCATTCCTTGAGTTTGGGCAATTGCAGAGATTAATTGATGGAGATGTTGTCGAAATCGTGCCTTTGGCGTTTATGCGTGGACGTACTCTGGATGAGGCTTTTATCATCTTAGATGAAGCTCAAAATACAACGAGCGACCAGATGAAGATGTTTCTGACTCGAATGGGAAGTCGATCAAAAATTGTTGTCACGGGGGATATTACACAGACGGACCTTCCTCCAGGCAAAAGGAGTGGGTTGTCAGAAGTTCGTGAACTCCTCCTGAAGATCCCAGGAATTGAATTTGTTCATCTAGGGAAGAAT
>CAYRLD010000201.1:0-5281 GCA_964424925.1 uncultured Planctomycetales bacterium | reverse complement strand
TCACCCAACGATATCCTCAAGGGTCGAAAGAGTGGTTTCTCAAAAAGGTTAGGCAACGCCTCGGTCCCGACTATCCGTTGGACCCAAACTTTACCCCCCGATATATGCCGTGGCAGGAACGGCTCTGCCTCATCCCCAATGGAGATTTCCTCGAGGCGATCAAGACCCAAAAAGCGTCCGTGGTTACTGACGGCATCGAATCGTTTACCCGGGATGGAATTCGCCTCAAATCAGGAGATACCTTGGAGGCCGATATCATCGTCACCGCCACAGGCCTCAATCTTGTCGTCTTCGGTGAAGTGGAGTTTACCGTCGACGGGAAACCGGTAGAATTCCCCAAAACCTGGACCTACAAAGGTCTCGCCGTCTCGGACGTACCCAATCTTTTTTCCTGCTTTGGATATGTCAACGCCTCCTGGACCCTCCGCGCCGACCTCACCTCTGAATTTGTCTGCCGGGTTCTCAACCATATGGACAAAACCTCAACGCAAATCTGTACCCCGAGGCTCCGGGCGTCCGACCAGAACATGCCGGAGAAAAACTGGATAGAAGGTTTCACCCCCGGCTATATCCGCCGGACGATGCACCTATTCCCCAGGCAGGGGGACCGAGATCCCTGGCAGAACACTCAGAATTTCAAACGGGACCAACGCTTGCTTCGAAAAGCCCCCATCGATGACGGTGTGTTGAACTTCACCAATCCCACACCCAATTTGTCGTTTCCTATTCAAAATCAAAGAATCGTGTAGGATCAAGTCATGTCCGTCCTCATTATGATCGTATCTGCAGCTGCGATAATCCTACTCGTAAAATATGGACTTCTGTCAGGGATCGATCGAATCGCACCCGCATTGGCATGGAGTCCAAAAACGAGGGGGCAAGCGCTTGGATACGCGACATCAGCACCAGAATTAGTGACCTTGGTCGCTGCTGGACTATCTGGTGTTTGGGAAGCCGGACTATGGAATATCGCATCCAGCAATATTATTAATACCGGGTTGATGTTGCTCGCCGTCTTCTTTTTTCGAAGAGGAAAAGATCTATTTCATCGCCGATTCATCGACGAGATCGGGTTTGGGGTATTGGGGATCGCGGCTCCCCTTGTATTGATGTGGTTTCAATTGGACCGAAGTTGGTTCGTCATTCCGGTTCTATTTCTCCTATTTTTTGGGTATTTAGTTCTCGATCGCCGATTTAACGAAAAACCGAAAACCATAGTCGATCGAAAGAAAGGGAGTCTTCCGATCGGGCTCCTCATGTGTCTTGTCGCTTTAATTTTGATCTCGGTCGTCGGAATCTTCTTGGGGGGAGCAACAAAATCAGTTGTTCATCAAATGGCGATCCATCCGGCAATTGCAGGATGGATTTTAGGGGCGGTAACGAGTTTCCCCGAAGTCGTTACCTTCTTTTCTGTATTCGCCTCAAGCCGAAGAAAAGGGACGTCAGAACAAATTGAAGATACTCAAGAGGTCTTGGATAATCTCGCCTCCTCCAACATGTCCAACACGGGGTTAATCTATCCCATAGGATTGACCGTATTTCTGGTTGCGGGAATGGTTACTTAATCGAGTTCGAATTCACGGGGAACCTAAGGGAAATGGGTCTCAATCCCACAAACCACCCATTTCTGGCAACCATTCAGAAATTCCATCCCCAGATATTTTTTGTATACTCTGACAAATACGTCTGTGATAAGGAGGCCCGGAACGAAAAGGATCTTCGTAGTGGAGTACATTACATGTGCCCAATACAGCGGAAAGTAGGCGCATACGGTTGTGTAACCATATTTGGTTATTATAGTATCTGCTTGAATAATTATTTATACCTGTGAACGCAGGACACATAGAGTGTCCGTGCCTATACTTGAGAAACCATGGCTAAAAACTTAGTTATTGTTGAATCACCGGCAAAGGTGAAATCCATATCCAAATTCTTGGGTAAGGATTTCATCGTGGAAGCCAGTGTAGGACACGTTCTCGATTTGCCGAAACGGAACCCCAACGGGGTGACGGCCCCTGTTCCGGGGATCGATCTGGATAACCATTTTAAACCCACCTATGAAACGATCGATGGGAAGAAAAAGACTCTCGCTAAATTAAAGAAAGCGGCCAAACAAGCAAATGATATCTGGCTAGCAACCGATCTCGACCGGGAAGGAGAGGCGATCGCCTGGTTGCTCGCGGAAGCTATGGGCGTGGACAAAAGCCGGCTCAAAAGAGTCATCTTTAATTCGATCACGCGTGAAGCAATTCTAAAAGCATTCGAACACCCGCGGGAAATCGATATCTCCAAAGTAAACGCACAGCAGGCCCGGCGGATCCTTGATCGCATCGTCGGGTATCAAGTTTCTCCGCTGTTATGGAAAAAAGTGGCGGGAGGCCTCAGTGCCGGCCGCGTACAAAGTGTGGCCGTCCGATTGATCGTCGATCGAGAACGTGAGATTCGCGCTCACGTTCCGGATGAAACCTGGCAATTGCCGGTTCGGCTCGCTTTGAATTTGGCAGATGTCGATACACTTGTGAAATCCTGGCCAGAATTTATGGCACAAAGAGATGACAAAGATAAACCGCCCACCATTAAACGTCAGAATACCTGGCTTGCGGAAAACGGGGGGCTAAAAGCGGAATTGGTTCAAGTAGGGGGGATCAAGTTCGACCTTACCACTTCTCGGGATGAGGCTCGCGATCTTTCCGCCGAAATTTCCGAAGTTGCCGAAGCGGTTGGATTAAATAATGTTTCGGTAAAATCGGTTGAGGATCCAGAAGGAAAGGGGCCGGCTCGATATCAGCGCACCGTTCACGGGGATCTCGATCCAAAAGTGTTATATAAAGTTTCCTCTCGGGAAACCAAACAGACCACCTCTAGACCCTCGGCGCCATTTATCACCAGCACCTTACAAATGACCGCCTCCAATGTTCTCGGATTCACCGCCAGTCGTACCATGCGGGTAGCCCAGAAATTGTATGAAGGGATGGAAATTCCGGGGGAAGGGCATGTTGGACTGATTTCCTATATGCGAACGGATTCGACTAACATTGCTCCAGAGGCGATCGAAAAAGCACGTCAACATATCCAAAAACATTACGGCGACGAATACCTGCCGGAAAAACCTAAGTTTTACGGATCGTCCAATAAGAAGGCCCAAGAAGCTCACGAGGCGATCCGACCGACGGACGTGGATCATATTCCCGCTAAAATTGCATCGGCACTGGATGAGGACCAATTCAAATTATACCAATTGATTTACAATCGTTTCTTAGCATGCCAAATGACCGAAGCAAAGTGGAATGCGATGACGGTCCTTTTTGAGAGGTCTGACAAATCCACCGGAGCAATATTAAAGGTCACCGGTCGGGTGTTAACCTTTGATGGGTTTTACAAGGCAACGGGGATTCCCACGGCTAATGATGAACAGACCTTACCCGTACTAAAAGATAACCAGGAACTAGGCCCGTTTTCGATTGAACCGATCCAGAAATTTTCATCCCCTCCGTCACGGTATAACGAGGGTTCCCTGGTGAAAAAAATGGAAGACGAGGGCATTGGGCGTCCGTCAACTTACGCTTCTATTATCAAAGTCATACAGGATCGGCAATATACCGAAAAAAGATCGAATCGATTTCATGCCACCTCCCTGGGGGAAGTGGTTACGGAAAAACTAATTGAAGGCTTTCCGGGACTGATCGATCTGGGTTATACCCGCTGGATGGAATCCCAACTCGATTCAATCGAGGAAGGAGAGGTCGAGTGGACCAATTTCCTGCACGAATTTTATGGGGCTTTCAGTAAGGATCTGGAAACGGCATTTGAAAAGATGACGCATGCCAAAGCTGAATCGGAGTTGGCCCCGAAAGAACTGAAATGTCCGGATTGTGGGAAACGAACGGAGTATCGATTTGGACGCAATGGCCGATTTTTAAGTTGTACCGGATTCCGAGTGAAACCCATCCGGATCGACATTACATGTGTCGGGTGTCAGTCGAAAGAAATGGGCGTCAATAAAGGGAAGACGGCCCGCTCTCGACCCTTCCTCACCTGTTTTGAATGTGAGCAAAAGACTACCTGGTCGAAACTTGCCAAGGAAGACCAGGAAAGGGTTAATCCCATCGCGGTGGGGATGAAAGATGGTTGTAAATATGCCGCCCCTATCGATTCCGAGGGACGTCCCGTTCACCCAGAACTGACCAAGGTGGCTTGCCCCTCCTGTGGGGATCCACTACTGAAACGTACCGGACGATTTGGACCGTTCTTGAGTTGTGTCAAATATCCCAAATGTGATGGGATTGTTAATATCGATAAGGTAGGTGCGATATCCCCCCCCAAAGTTTCCCCCTTGGAGACGGACATCGAGTGCGGGAAATGCGGATCAAATCTTTATCTGAGAAAAGGTGCCCGCGGTCCCTGGCTGGGATGCTCTCGTTATCCAAAATGTCGAGGGCGAGGCGCATGGAAAGGGCTTGATGACGCGATCAGGAAGAAATGGGAAACGGATCTGGAAACCCATGAAACCGAAAACCCCGCGCCGGTGATTAAAACTATAACGGGGGATATTTGCGAGCCCGGCTACAAGCCAGAAACCTTGCCTGAAGATTTCCAGAAGGAACAGTAAGAATCACGGGAAGGATTCAAAAATGTCTTTTATCTGGATGGTCGGCGGTGCTTCCGAACCGTTCCAGGTTATCAAATCCAAGCCTCGCGGAAAAATCCAACCCGCCGGGCGTACTCCCAAGCTTGCCCCGGCTGGGGGAGACGGGCCCGACAGCGGCGGCAGGCAAGAACTCGCCCAGGCGCGCAAAGCCTACGAAACGGCGGACCAGCAAGGCCGGTCCCGAAAACCCGCGGTATTAGCACGGGATATTATGTCCTCCCCGGTCGAATCATTGCCACCCGGATCCTCTGTAGAGAAAGCTAGGGATTTTATACGCCAGCGTCGCTTCCACCATGTTCCTATCAAGGCGAAAACGGGCCTCCTTGTGGGGATCCTTTCAGATCGGGACCTGTTGCGGGGAACGCCCCATCCCGAACACAGTCATCCCCGCGCAAGGAAATCCCTTCCTCCAAAAACCGTGAAGGATCTCATGTCCACAAGAGTTCTTACGGCAACTGCGGATACTCCCATCCGGGAGATCGCACGAGTTTTTGTGGAGGAACGGATCGGTTGCCTTCCGATCCTCACTCCGGAGAAAGAGATTCTGGGGATCCTGACCACCACCGACATCCTTCGATG
This sequence comes from uncultured Planctomycetales bacterium, assembly GCA_964424925.1. Classification (GTDB taxonomy): domain Bacteria; phylum Planctomycetota; class MHYJ01; order MHYJ01; family JACPRB01; genus CAYRLD01. The sequence goes on along the minus strand of CAYRLD010000201.1, from coordinate 54 downwards.
TCTCATCAACGTGACGCCGCTTGATCTTTGGACCTGATCGATAGAATCGATTTT